>CAZPAE010000315.1:0-4372 GCA_964584455.1 uncultured Thioalkalispiraceae bacterium | reverse complement strand
ACCATGCAGGGGTTCTTCCCCAACGACCGCGCGGCCTATCCGCGCTATGAGGCGGTGGCGGAGGAGGGGGCGATTGCGCTTTTTCACACCGGCCAGACCGGCGCGGGATCGGGGATGCGCGGGGGCATGGGCAGTCACCTGGTCAACGTGGATTTAGCCCTAGTTTTGCAACATCAGTTCGTGATGTGCAGACTTTTATTCAACACATTATCAGCGAACACCGGTTTGAAGAGCAAAATATCGCAGTCATTGCTCAAAGCGTCGGTGCGGTTCTAGCCGCGACCTGGGCTCATGATTATGCACCGAATATTCGTTGTATGGTATTAGCTTCTCCGGCATTTAAAGTGAAGTTGTATGTGCCATTTGCGCGCGCAGGTATAAAGCTGATGCAGAAAATACGCGGCAACTTTTTTGTGAACAGTTACGTAAAGGCAAAGTTTCTGACACATGATCCGGAGCGTATTGCTTCTTACGATGCGGATCCACTTGTTACCAGGCCAATCTCTTCAAATATTTTATTATCACTTTATGAAACATCAGAACGCATTATTGAAGATGCGGCAGCCATTACTATTCCTACACAGTTGCTGATATCCGGTGCAGATTGGGTAGTGCATGATAAACCACAACATCAGTTTTATGAGCGATTAGGCAGTACTATTAAAGAAAGGCATATTCTCGATGGTTTTTATCACGACACCTTAGGTGAGCAGGATAGAAAAAAGGCTTTGGATAAAGCTCGTGAATTTATTGAGCAGCGATTTGATGAGTCTTTTTCGCGACCACGGTTAATCGATGCCGATAAGTCTGGGTTTACCCGCTATGAGGCTGATAGATTAAGCAGGCCGTTATCACTTTTTTCTGTGGATGGTATTTACTGGGCGATGACACGTCTAGCGTTGAAATTTGGCGGTTTATTGTCACAAGGTATCAAGTTAGGGCATAAAACAGGCTTTGATTCAGGCAGTACTCTAGATTATGTCTATGAAAATAAGCCTCGTGGATTGAGTGTAGTTGGAAAGTCGATAGATAAGAATTATCTGAACTCCATTGGTTGGCGTGGGATTCGTCAACGTAAAACAAACATAGAAGAAATGATCCGTACCGCTTCGGCAAAACTACACGAGGATGCGAAGCCGGTACATATTATGGATGTGGCCTCTGGACATGGGCGCTATATCCTCGAGGCCATTGAAAAGGCGACCACCAAACCAGATTCAATTTTGTTGCGGGATTATAGTGAATTAAATGTTGAACAGGGTAATAAGCTTATTCAACAAAAAGGGCTGGGAGATATTGCAACTTTCATTAAAGCAAATGCATTTGAGCCAGAGAGTTATTATCACTTGGCACAGCAGCCAACCCTAGGAGTGGTATCAGGGCTTTATGAATTATTCCCAGATAACGAATTGATTCGTAAATCACTCGCGGGTTTTTCAGCCGCGATTCAATCCGGGGGGTATCTTGTGTATACCGGCCAACCCTGGCATCCACAGCTTGAAATGATTGCGCGAGCATTGACGAGTCATCGGGATGGACAGCCTTGGGTCATGCGTCGACGTACTCAGGAAGAGATGGACCAGCTGGTTGAAGAGGCTGGGTTTACCAAGGTTGATCAGCGTATTGATGAGTTCGGTATCTTTACTGTTTCTTTGGCACGGAGAAACTAAGCCATGGTAAGTATGAGAACGCAAAGTAAATGGGCACCACTGAATGAGACAGTGGTGCCGCGTCCCTGGAAACGGGCTGCGATATGGTTATTGTTTCTCGGCCCCTTCTTTTTCATTAGTTATGGCTTTGCTAATTGGCTAGCGTCACAGAGTACAGCTGTAGCATATATTGTGTTTGACTGGGAAAAGTTCATACCCTTTATACCATGGACCATTATTCCTTATTGGATTATAGATATACTATACGTAGCATCACTGTTCATCTGTACCAACAAGAAAGAACTTGATGCACATGCCAAGCGGTTATTCACCGCGCAAATTATCGCGGTGACCTGTTTTATTTTGTTTCCATTGGGTTTTAGTTTTGAACGCCCAGAAACAACAGGTGTATTTGGATTATTATTTGCTGCATTATCCAGTTTTGATCAGCCCTATAATCAAGCGCCTTCACTGCACATTACGCTATTGGTTATTTTATGGGTACTCTATCCGCGACACTTACCGCGTAAATTAATTTGGCCTTTCCACGTATTGTGTATGTTAATCGGTATTTCTGTATTAACAACCTATCAACATCATTTTATTGATGTACCAACCGGTGCACTTCTGGGCTGGCTCTGTGTATGGTTATGGCCACTTGATCATAAGCCTGTTTTTCGTTTCGCTAAATTAACGGCTGAAAGACGGAATTGGAAAATGGCAGGCTACTATTTTGCAGCAGCTACTTTACTAAGCTATATGGCATTCTTCTTTGGGGGTGTTGCGTTGTGGTTAATCTGGCCGGCTGTTTCTTTATTGCTTGTGGCACTAAATTATATGTACTTAGGTAGCCATGGTTTTCAGAAAAGTCCAAACGGTAATTTGCGTATGGCAGCAAAATGGTTGTATTTCCCTTATCTTGTCGGTGCGTACATCAATTCTCGATTATGGACCCGGAAACAAGCTAAGGCAGTGATGATTTGTGATGGTGTTTATTTAGGTCGATTCCCCGCTAGTGGCGACCTTAAAGCCGCTAAGTTTCAGGCAGTACTTGATATGACCGCAGAATTGAATAAAACAAACGCCAATGTCCCTTGGTATGCGATTCCCAGCCTAGATTTGTTAGTTCCGTCCAAGCAAAGTTTAGTACAGGCCGTAGAGATAATTTTAAAGTTAGAGAAAAAAGGTAATATTTTAGTTTCATGTGCATTAGGCTATTCGCGAAGCGCCTTAGCCATTATGGCATGGTTACTTATCTCGAAGCGTGCTAGCACCGTTGATGAGGCGATTGATATGGTTAAGAAAAAGCGCCCCGCTATTGTTATTAGCGAGCAGGCCAAGCAGTTATTGGCGGAGTTTGTATGACAGAAGCAGAGCAACTTACTCCCGTGCATGAGGGGGCTGATTTGATTCATGGCTGCATAGCGATGCTAACGCAGCATAAGAAGTTATATGCTCTCACTATGCTACTCACGGTTGCCGCCGCCATCATGTTGCTATATATGTCGATAACTGATGCAATATCCTTACCATGGTTGTTAGTGTTAGTTGGGATTGTCGTAGTCGGTATTATCGGGCTCGTGTATGCTATACGGGTTGGGTTTGATTTATCACTATTGCGAAAACTTGAGCTTGAAAAAAATAATCTTGATTTAGGGTTGGCTGCAATTGACCGAGCACTGATTGAGTTTGGTCTCATAGCATCAAGTCAAGCAGGCCGGCCTATTGGTCTGCGTGTCAAAGGCTGTCTTCGGTTATTTAAAATACAAATCGGCCTCTGTTTTATGCAGCTATCCATAATATTAGTTGCTGCGGTAGTTAATTTTTTTATAAGTTAAAGCTTGTCGAGTTTATAGGGAGATAGGCGTGTTTGATATTCCACAAAATTCTTTACTGGCAATGTTGTCGGTATTGGGGTTACTGTTCGTTGCAACAGTAGTGCAATATATTCTCATGTTTAAAAATAAACATAAGGACTATCGAGAGTTACGGTTACGTATTAATTCATGGTGGTGGATGATAGGATTATTATTTCTATTTCTCGCTATTGGAACCAATACAGCGATAGTCTTTTTTGCCTTTATCAGCTTTTTAGCACTCAAAGAGTTTATTTCTATTGTCCCCATTCGCCAAGCAGATCGTAATGCCGTATTTTGGGTATATTTGTCGATCCCTTTTCAATACTACTGGGTGGCGACGCAGTGGTACGGTATGTTCATTATCTTTATCCCAGTGTATTTATTTTTATTAGTTCCTATAAGAATGGTATTAAAAGGCGAAACAGATGGGTTTATCAAATCTGCTGGGGTACTTCACTGGGCGGCGATGTTAACTATCTTCTCTATCAGCCATGTGGCTTATCTGCTCGTGTTACCTGAAAAACAGGCTTCGGCGGGTGGGATTGGACTGGTTTTATTTTTGATTTTTATGACCCAGTTTAATGATGTGAGTCAGTACGTGTGGGGTAAAACCTTTGGGAAACACAAAATCATCCCCAAGGTGAGCCCTAATAAAACCTGGCAGGGATTTATTGGCGGCATGTTGACAATTACTCTGGCTGCTGGTTTTGTGGCCCCATATCTTACACCACTCACGCAATGGCAAGGTTTTGTTGCTGGGGTGCTAATAAGTATTAGTGGTTTTTTTGGTGATGTGGTGATTTCATCTGTTAAGCGAGATTTAAAGATCAAAGATAGTGGCAGTTTAATTCCCGGCCATGGTGG
>CAZPAE010000314.1:0-4372 GCA_964584455.1 uncultured Thioalkalispiraceae bacterium | reverse complement strand
CTCAATGGCATGGAAGTCACCCAATTCACCTATTTTCAGCAGGTGGGCGGCCTAGAATGTCGGCCTGTAACCGGTGAAATTACTTATGGCTTAGAACGTATTGCCATGTACCTGCAAGCCAAAGAAAGTCTATTTGATTTGGTTTGGACGGACGGGCCCTTGGGTAGGGTTACTTACGGTGATGTGTTCCACCAGAACGAAGTAGAGCAATCCACCTATAATTTCGAAAAAGCCGACATTTCGACGCTTTTTACTGCTTTTGACAGCCATGAAGCCGAAAGTCGTGCACTTATTGAGGCCGGTTTGCCGTTACCCGCTTATGAACAAGTCATGCGTGCATCCCATGCATTTAATCTGTTAGATGCAAGACATGCTATTTCGGTCACCGAGCGACAACACTATATATTAAGAATACGTGATTTAGCCCGTAAGGTGGCAGAAGCATTTTACGCTGCTCGCGAAGCACTCGGCTTCCCCATGTGTGAATCAGTAAAGGGGGCAAAAGCATGAGTGATCGCCAAGACTTATTACTTGAACTGGGTACAGAAGAATTACCACCTAAGGCATTATTGCGCCTGATCACCGCATTTCGCGACAATATCGCCGCTAATTTGCAGCAAATCGCCTTAGATTATCAGCAGATCGAATATTACGCGACGCCACGACGCTTAGCCCTGATTGTTCGTGAGTTACAAACACGCCAAGCGGATAAAACCGTTGACCGGCGTGGCCCAGCACTGCAAGCCGCTTATGATGCCGAGGGCCAACCCACTCAGGCCGCTATGGGTTTTGCTAAATCTTGCGGTGTCGATGTGGCGGATTTGGATAAGCTAGAAACCGATAAAGGTAGCTGGCTGTTCTACCAACTTAAACAACAAGGCAAACCGGCCAGCGAATTGTTACCGGATGTGATTACTCAGGCCTTGGCCAAATTACCGATTCCCAAACGAATGCGTTGGGCAGATTTAGACGCACAATTTGTGCGGCCGGTACATTGGTTAGTGGTATTGCTAGGTAATGATGTTATTGACTGTGAAGTATTGAGAGTCAAAAGTGGTCGTCAAACCTACGGCCATCGTTTTCATTACGATAAAGCTATCGACATTGCCCATGCAGATGAATATGTGGCGCAGCTTGCTGAGCCAGGCAAAGTTATCGCTAACTTCGATGAGCGTAAACAACAAATTCGCGAACAGATTCAAACCATCGCACAACAAACCCAAGCCACCAGTGTTGTAGATGAAGATTTGTTAGATGAAGTCACCGCTATGGTGGAATGGCCAGTTGCTATCTTAGGCCACTTTGAGCAACGCTTTTTAGATGTACCGCAAGAAGCGCTTATTTCGACCATGGCTGAAAACCAAAAGTATTTTCACTTAGTCGATGCGCAACAACAATTATTACCCCACTTCATTACCATCAGTAACATTGAGAGCAAGGATGTACAAAAAGTTATTGAAGGCAATGAGCGAGTTATTCGCCCTCGCTTCGCTGATGCAGAGTTTTTCTGGCAGCAAGATAAGAAACAACCTTTAGCCCAGCACATTGAGAGCTTAAAAACCGTTGTTTTCCAAAAACAACTGGGCAGCTTATACGACAAAAGCCAACGTATCGCGAGCCTAGCTGCTCAGATTGGGCAACATATTGCGGCTAATGATAGTTACATTAAAACCGCAGCCGAGCTATGTAAGTGTGACTTGATGACCAATATGGTTTATGAATTTCCCGAGTTACAAGGCATTATGGGCCGCTACTATGCCAAGCACGATCAACACCCCGATGAGGTAGCCACCGCATTGGATGAGGTTTACATGCCACGTTTCGCCGGTGATGATTTACCGCAAACCAAAACCGGTCAAGCCATTGCTATTGCCGATAGGCTCGATACGTTATTAGGTATTATTGCTATAGGCCAAATGCCTACCGGTGATAAAGACCCTTATGGTTTGCGTCGTGCTGCATTAGGCGTATTGCGGATTATGATTGAAAATAATCTATCCTTAGACTTAATGTCACTTCTCACCCAACACGCTGATACGTTTACCAATGATATTGACGCTAAAACAGCAGTAACAGAAACCGTTGATTTTATTTTGGAGCGATTAAAAACCTATTATCTCAACCAAGGGATTCGGGTTGATGCTTACGAGGCGGTTCGCATCCAACGCCCCACACAACCCAATGACTTTGACGCCCGCATTCATGCCGTAACCGCTTTTCAAAATGAGGCCGCGGCAGAAAGTTTGGCGGCAGCGAACAAGCGTATTTCGAATATTCTTAAAAAGACCGATGCCACTATCCCCACTCGCATCGACGATCAGTTATTATCAGAACAGGCTGAAAAACAGCTAGCACAACAGCTTGCAGATGTAAGCCAAACGGTTAAACCGCTTATTGCACAGCGTGATTACACTGAAACTCTGCGACAACTTTCGGCATTACGTGACAATGTCGATTTATTCTTTGATAACGTCATGGTCATGGTGGATGATGAATCTATTCGCGCTAATCGTTTAGCCTTGTTACACCAGCTGCGAACCTTGTTTCTTGATGTGGCAGATATATCTCAATTACAACCTTTAAACTCATGAGTGACGCGAAAACAGTAGACTCCTATCAAGCCATGTTAGCCGCAGTACAGGCTTTCCATGATAAACATCAGTTCAATAAGAATGGTGGTGAGGATCTTACTTATCGTGTTGCACTAATGGCCGAAGAGTTAGGCGAAATTTCTGAATGTGTTACCAAAGGTAAATCGGTCGATGCATTAGCAGAAGAGGTAGCCGATTTGTTGATTCTTATTATGGGCACGGCTATTTCGGCTAACTTTGATTTAAACACCGCATTTTGGCAAAAAATGGATAAGCTCATGCAACGTGAATCGAAAATGATTGATGGTCGGATTCGTGTTTCTGAGTTTCGTGATACGTAAATGCAATTGATTATTCTTGATCGTGATGGTGTTATCAATGAAGACTCTGATCACTTCATTAAATCCCCTAACGAATTTATTCCTATTCCTGGTTCATTAGAAGCCATTGCACGATTAAATCACGCGGGCTATACCGTCATGGTGGCGACTAACCAATCCGGTATTGCACGTGGCTTGTTTGATATTGAAACCTTAAATCAAATGCACCTTAAGCTGCGGCGATTGCTTAGCGGGTTTGGTGGCCGGATTGATGGTATTTTCTTTTGCCCACATGGTCCGGACGATCAATGTGATTGTCGCAAACCGAAGCCTGGCTTATTTCATGATATTGAAAAGCGAGTTGGTCAATCACTTAGCCAAGTTCCTGCTGTCGGCGATTCATTACGTGATTTACAAGCAGCCAAAGCCGCCGGTGCTTCACCGGTGTTAGTTAAAACAGGTAAAGGACAAAAGACCTTGCAACATCCTGAGTTGCCAACGGATGTCCCTATATTTGATAATCTCGCTCACTTTGTTGATGAATTATTACAAGGATAAAAGTATTCATGCGGTTTTTCGGTTCGGTATTGTTTAGCGCTTATACCATTATTGCTACTATTATTACTGCGCTTATCGCTATTCTATTAAGTCCTTTCCCTTACTCTATTCGATACGTTGTTTTTAACATTTACGCCAAATCTGTTATGGGTGCTTTATCTTTATTTTGTGGCATTCGTTATCGAGTAGAAGGTAAAGAACATATTCCTCAGCAACCCTGCATTATTTTTTGTAAGCATCAATCCACTTGGGAAACATTTGCACTGCAAGTAATTTTCCCACCAGTGAGTTTTGTGTTTAAAGATGAATTACTTTGGATACCGTTTTTTGGTTGGGGTTTAGCGGCCATGCGACCTATTGCCATCAAGCGGGGCGCCGGTCGAAAAGCCATTAAACAATTGGTCACTGGGGGTATGAAACGGCTCAAAGAAAACTTATTCGTGGTGATCTTTCCCGAAGGAACGCGCACCAAAGCTGACGGACCAGGACGTTACCATATCGGCGGGGCTATTTTAGCGTCAAAAAGTGGTTATCCCGTAATTCCCGTGGCCCATCATGCAGGCGAGTTCTGGCCACGAAAGGGCTTCGTTAAACGACCCGGCACCATTACGGTGCGTATCGGCCCAGTACTTTCCTCAGAAAATAAAAGTGCCGAAATTATCTTAGACGAGGCTAAAACCTGGATTGAAGCTCAAATGCCAGAATTGACGCAGTCAGACTACCAAGATCGACCGTAAAACAAATAAAAACCCACTAACAAGCTCAATAATAATGATGTTATGATGTGTGCATTCCTGGGGAGGAAAATACATGTCAGCCAACTCGACTGGTGATAAAGCAGCGCCACAACGCGATTTTGAGGCATTTTTGTCTGAACTCAAGGCACCGTGGAAAACCATGCAG
>CAZPAE010000313.1:0-4378 GCA_964584455.1 uncultured Thioalkalispiraceae bacterium | reverse complement strand
CTCAACGCCATTGCCATTGGTGCCAACTATACACCCGATGATATTAGCTTAAGTTGGATGCCATTAACTCACGATATGGGCTTGCTTGGTTTTCACTTGAATATGATTGCGGTAGGCATGTCGCAATGCTTAATGGCCACAGACTTATTTAGTCGTCGGCCTTTGTTATGGATGGAAAAGGTCAGTGAGCTGAAGGTCACGGTAACATGTTCACCTAACTTTGGTTATAAACATTACTTAAAAGCACTCAAAGGCAAACAACCTAGCGGGTTAGATTTATCCGCCGTGCGGGTGATTTATAATGGTGCGGAACCCATTTCTGTTGAACTGTGTGAACAATTCTTACAAACATTAGCAGCAGTGGGTTTAGTCCGTGAGTCGATGTTTACGGTTTATGGTTTAGCCGAAGCCACTTTAGCAGTGGCGTTTCCTAAACAAGGTGAACCTTATCGGGCCATACAAGTGGACCGACATCATATGCGTTTAGGTGAATCGGTACAGTTAGTTGATGCCGATCATCCTCAAGCTGTCAGTTTTGCTATTGAGGGCCCTGCGGTAACGGATATGCAAATCAAGATCACCGATCAAGAAAATGCCACACTAACAGCAAATACGGTAGGGTTAGTGCAAATCAAAGGTCCCAGTGTCACAGCGGGCTATTACTTAGATGAAGAAGCAAACAAAACGGCATTAACCGGCGATGGTTGGTTAAATACCGGTGACCTAGGTTTATTAACTGATCAAAATGAGTTAGTGATTACCGGTCGTGAAAGATATTATTTTTTCCAATGGCCTAAATTATTATCCACACGATATTGAAGCGGTAGCATTACAGCTACAAGAATTAGAGTTAGGTAAAGTGGTTGCTTACGGTGTGCGCCAACCTGGCCAAGATGCAGATGCGCTATTAGTGTTTGTGTTATTTCGTGGTGACCTAGCGGATTTTATTGGTATTGTGCGCGATGTAACTCGGCATATTAATGAACAAACCGGCTTAGAAGTGGCCCATGTGATTCCCGTGCACCGGGTACCCAAAACCACCAGTGGTAAGTTGCAACGTCGCTTATTAGGTGATGCGTACCTAAAAGGCGAATATGATGACGTACTCGGGCGAATCGACCAGCAGTTAGCGAAGGCCCATGCTGATGCCCAAGGTGAACTCACGGATACTGAGTTTGCACTCAAACAAATTTTTGAGTCTGTGGTGAAAGATAAAACCATCGCAATTAACGATAACTTTTTCGAAACTGGGATTAGCTCGTTAAGCTTAACCGAAGTGCATCAAGCCATTGATGAAAAGTATCCAAACATGGTTGATGTAACCGATATGTTTGAATACCAAAGCCTACAAGAATTGGCACAGTTTGTTGATACCAAGTTGAACCAACAATAAATCAAATCATGATTGTGCTATTACCTACAGATTTTAGTACTGGAGAGTTATGACTGTTCGAACCCGTTTTGCCCCAAGCCCAACTGGTTACCTACACATCGGTGGTGCCAGGACCGCGTTATATTCTTGGTTATATGCCCAACAACACAATGGGCAGTTTATTTTACGCATTGAAGACACAGATTTAGAACGTTCTACCCAAGCCTCGGTAGATGCCATCTTAGAAGGGATGCAATGGCTCGGTTTAGCACACGATGAAGGGCCGTTTTATCAAACGGAGCGTTTTGACCGCTACAAAGAAGTGATTCAATACCTTTTAGATAATGGTCATGCTTATCGTTGTCGCTGTAGCAAAGAACGGCTCGATGAGTTACGTGAAGCCCAAAAAGCCCGTAAAGAAAAACCACGCTATGATGGCCGTTGCCGCAACGAACAAGTCAGTGCTGATGAGCCCCATGTGGTTCGCTTTAAAAACCCTTTAGAAGGGCAGGTGGTGATTGATGATCTGATCCGCGGTAAAGTGGTAGTACAAAATAGTGAGTTGGATGATCTTATTATTCAACGCACAGACGGTTCGCCTACCTACAATTTAACGGTGGTAGTTGATGACTTGGATATGCAAATCACACATGTGATACGTGGTGATGATCATCTTAATAATACGCCACGGCAAATTAACATCCTCAATGCCATGGGGGCGCCGATTCCCACCTATGCTCATGTACCGATGATTCTAGCCGAAGATGGTGCCAAGCTTTCGAAGCGGGTGCATGGGGAATCTGTGAGTGTGATTCAATATCGTGAAGATGGATTTTTACCAGAGGCGTTACTCAATTATTTAGTGCGCTTAGGTTGGTCCCATGGAGACCAAGAATTATTCTCCCGTGAGGAACTGATTCAACTATTTAAAGTCAGTGATGTTAATCACTCGGCGTCGAGTATTAACCCAGGTAAATTATTGTGGTTAAACCAACAGTATATTAAGGCCGCCAGTTCGGCATCGTTACTTGAAGCGATGAAAAAGCATCTACTTGAGTTAGACATCAATATTGATGATGGGCCAGATATCTTTGAAGTGATTGAAGCACAAAAAGAGCGGGCCCAAACGCTTAAAGAATTGGCGCAGATTTGTCGTTTTTTCTATTGTGACTTTGAGTCTTATGATGAGAAGATGGCCAACAAGCAGCTAAAGCAAGCAGCAGTCGCGCCACTGACTCAAATTAAACAGCAGCTAGCGGCATTAACCGATTGGAATCAAACCGCAGTACATGAAGTGATTCATGGTGTGGCTGAAGCATTAGAGCTTAAAATAGGCAAAGTGGCCATGCCATTGCGGGTAGCCATTACCGGTGGCCAACCTTCACCAGGTTTGGACCTTACTGCTTACTTAGTAGGCCAGGCACGCTGTGTTACACGGATTGATAATGCGTTGGCGTATATAGAGCAACGTACAGGTTAAGATAATGAATAAACTCATTTTGTTGGGCATGATCGGAATGTTAATTGGCACAACTGGTTGTAGTAGTCGCCAGGTGTATGATGGTATACAAAAAAAACCGACAGTACGAATATGAGAAATATCATGACTCACGGCGTGAGGTATGTCTTGAGGCTTACAATAAGTCTTATGATGAATACGAACGTGAACGCAAACAAATAGAAAAATAACCCCGTTGGGTGGATAACAGAAAAGATACAGCATGAGCGAAGAGACAAAAACACCGACGAACTTTATTCGTCAAATCATTGATAAGGATATCGCTGCCGGTAAAAACGAGGGCAACGTAATGACCCGCTTTCCACCGGAGCCCAATGGCTATTTACATATTGGCCATGCTAAGTCCATTTGTTTGAACTTTGGTATTGCGCAGGATTATCAAGGTCAATGTAATTTACGCTTTGACGATACTAACCCCAGCAAAGAAGACATTGAATATGTGGAGGCGATTAAAGCCGATGTCAGCTGGTTAGGTTTTCAATGGGCTAATCAATTTTATGCGTCAGATTACTTTGATAAGTTATATGACTTTGCTGTCGAGCTAGTGAAACAAGGTAAAGCCTATGTAGATGACCTCAGTGCGGAAGAAATTCGCCAATATCGCGGTACGCTAAAAGAGCCGGGTAAAGATAGCCCGTATCGTGATCGCAGTGTGGAAGAAAACTTAAGCCTATTAGAAAAGATGAAGCAAGGCGAGTTTGACGATGGTAGCCATGTACTGCGAGCTAAAATTGATATGGCATCGCCGAATATTAATCTACGTGATCCCACTATCTATCGGATTCGTAAAGGGGTTACCCATCATCAAACTGGTGATAAGTGGTCAATCTATCCCATGTATGATTATACCCACTGTGTCTCCGATGCGTTGGAAGGTATTACCCATTCCCTTTGTACCTTAGAGTTTGAAGACCATCGTCCATTGTACAACTGGTTTTTAGAACAGTTATCGGTGCCGTGCCATCCACAGCAAATTGAATTCTCACGCTTAAATTTAGAATACACGGTAATGAGCAAGCGAAAGCTAACCGAGTTAGTGGTAGAAAATCATGTTAACGGTTGGGATGATCCACGTATGCCCACCATTGCCGGATTACGGCGGCGCGGATTTACCTCAGCCTCTATTCGCGAATTTGCCCGGCGCATTGGGGTGACCAAGTCCGACAATATCATTGAGATGGGTGTGTTAGAAGATTGCATTCGGGAAGATCTGAATGCTAACGCACCACGTCGCATGGCGGTATTAAAACCGTTAAAAGTGATTTTAACCAACTATCCACAAGACCAAGTCGAACAGCTCGAAGCAGCGAATCATCCGCAAAAGCCAGAGATGGGCACGCGCAGCTTACCGTTTGCACGGGAGCTCTACATTGATCGCAGTGACTTTGAAGAAGAGCCGCCGAAGAAATTCAAACGCTTAATTCCCGGTGGCGAAGTGCGTTTGCGCAATGCCTATGTGATTCGTTGTGATGAGATCATCAAGAATG
>CAZPAE010000312.1:0-4378 GCA_964584455.1 uncultured Thioalkalispiraceae bacterium | reverse complement strand
ATTAATATTGTGGCGGATGGCATCTTCGGGGTAATTGAGGCTGCCGAATTTTTCTACTTTATCGCGCCAAGCTTCGATATAGCTGGCAAAGCGATACTCTTTGGCATTGGTGCCGGTGACATTATCGTTAGGGGTATGCTGATAAGCTTGTTTGAGTTGCTGGATTTCTGCCCTTAGCCGTGCAAATTGGCGGCTGCGTTCATATAACTGAGCGGCTTTGCGGCTATCTGTTTGGGTCGGGATGTCCCGCTTGAACTCTCGGCTATCGTCCACAAAAGGAGATTTGTCTGCCGTCATTAATTCTTTTTGCTGTTCAGATTGGCGCAAAGGGGGAAGTGATTCGGCTAATTGGCTGTTAGGGGCTAAGCCATCTTCCGGTGTCGGTGTTGGATTCGACATAGGGCTGCTCGGGCGCACTCGTTCTTCCACATTGCCTCCCCCTTTTTGGTTGGCCTGGGCGAGATAATCTGCTTCTTCGGGAGCCTCTTTGGAGTGGGAGTGGACCAGCGTGATTTCCATGGTCGACATATTGTCGTTACTGGTGAGGTCTTCGAGATTAAAACTAACACCTAAAATAACAATCGCATGCAACGCAAGGGCAAAGAAAATAGTTAGCCCCATACGGTCGAGTGCGTTTTGATTATATTGTTTGGCTATTGCGTTTTGCATGCCACATAGTTTAGTTGATGGACAAGTTTTTGACTGATTATACCGTTAATAATTCCAAGGATAGCGGCAAGCGTCATCAAAATGGGAAATAGTTGCCATAAACCTTGATGAGGAATAAATAGCAAAAAAGCACAAACGAATTGCCCTGTCATATGCGCCAAGGCGGCAAGCAAGCTTAAGCCTAATGCGCTAAAGCCACGACCCGGTATGAATTGACTTAACCATAAAACCAACAAGCTACTCAGTGCACCACTGAGTGATAGAAAAAAGCTCGGTGATAAAAAGGTACCGATCAATAAACTGGCGACAAACACACGCAGTAAATTTACCCAGGCAGCAGTACGCCAACCATACAACAGCATAACACTAATGATAACAATGTTAGCTAAACCCGGTTTTACACCGGGTACTAGACTAGGAATGGCACTTTCAAAAATATGCACGACGATTGCAGCTGCACTTAGCCAAGCGATTAAATAATCTTTTTCGGTTCGAGTAATACGGCTGTGCATGTATTGTGATTATCTAAAAATTTATTGCATCGTAACGGGGATCATTGCCCGCTAATTGAACAAACACACCATTGGGTAAACAGGCCATGACGGCACCGCTATGTTGCAACCAACCATGATGAATACAATATTTGCCTTTGCAGGGGGAATTGACAAAGCGCACTTTATTATCTTTGATCTGCAAACGTGTGTTACCCAACTTTCCTTGCAACTGAATAAAACGATTTTGTGGCAGTGTATAAGATTGTTTTTCGTTTTGGTGATCCACTAATGTGACACGATTGGCAGGGGATGCGCTTTGCCAAAATTGAAAATAAAGCAATGGTAGTAAGACTAACGTAAACAGTACGGCAAGGTAATCAGCACGTGTCATGGTAATTCAACAACTTCAATAACCAGATCTTGTTTCTCAAATTGGACACGATGTTGCATTTGTGGGGTTAACTGAATATGACCTTTGGCATCAATGAGCATGGCTAACTCAATTTGCATAGATTTGGCAATTTGCATCCACTGTTTAGGGCCTGCAACGAAGAGTGCGGTTGCTGCTGCATCAGCGCGAGCCGCATCTTTATGAATGATGGTGACACTGCGCATACTCGTCGCGGGATAACCGGTTCGTGGATCGAGGATATGGTGATAACGTTTACCTTCATGTTGATAGGAACGCTCATAATCACCAGAAGTAAAGATAGCTTCCCCATCCTTGGCATCGATACTGGCAATAATACCATCACTGCGAGGATCACGAATGCCAATATGCCAAGGCTGGTTACCTTTTTGGCCTAAGACTTTTAGGTCACCACCGGTATTGACCACCGCATGTTTGACACCCATGCGTTGGATATTCTTCATAATGGCGTTGAGGGCATAACCTTTTGCCACTGCACCAAAGTCTAATTTTACAGCGGGGTTTTGATTGGTGACGCGGACCCCTTTAATAGAGATATCATCCATGCTGGGTTTTTGGTCCAGCCATTGTTGAATGTCATTATGTGCTGGTGGTGGGCCCTCTGGTGGCAACTCTTCGTGATAGCCCCATAGTGCAACAAGCTTGCCCATGGCAGGATTAAATAGGCCCTGACTTTGTTCGGATAATTGTTTGGAGATGCTTAGTAAGGATAACGAGTCCGGTCCCGTGGAAAAGGTGCCTGTGGCACCGAGCAATTGGTTCAGACGCCCGGTTGGTCCGGCTTTCCAAGGATGATATGCCGTATGCATATAGGTCAGATCCTGTTGGATACGATCAAATATGATTTGGCTATCCTTTTCATTTAGGTCAACTAAAGTGACTTCAACAAAAGTGCCAAAGGCTAATACTGTCTCTTTATTAATTTGTGGTTCTACTGCTTGCTGTTGACAACCAGACAGGCTCAGTACAACGTAAGCGAGAATGGTAAAAAAGAAACTAGTGAGTAGTTGCTGCTTCATAAGTGACAGGTTGTAATTTTTCTTCAATGCGATCCATGAGTAATGCGCTGATATTGAGATCATAAATATTGTCTAGTTCACGGATACAGGTAGGGCTGGTGACATTAATCTCGGTAAGATAGTCACCAATCACATCCAATCCAACAAATAGCAGGCCCATCTCACGTAAACGTGGACCCACTTGATCGCAAATCCATTGATCGCGTTCAGATAGAGGAATACCTTCACCTTGACCACCGGCGGCAAGATTAGCGCGGGTTTCTTTCTCGCTGGGGATGCGGGCTAAGGCATAAGGCACGGCAACGCCATCAATGAGCAAGATACGTTTATCACCTTGCTTGATCTCGGGTAAATAACGCTGCGCCATGATTTGGCGTTGGCCATGCTGGGTGATAGTTTCAATGATGACGTTTAAGTTGGGATCGTGTTGTTGTACCCGAAAAATAGATTGGCCACCCATACCATCGAGCGGTTTCAAAATAACGTCTTGCTCTATTTCAATAAAGGTTTTTAGTTGTGTTGCAGAGCTGGCCACGGTTGTCGGCGGCATGCATTGGGGAAATTGTAGTGCAAATAATTTTTCATTGGCATCGCGCAAGGAACGTGGATGGTTCACGACTAATACGCCGGCTTGTTGGGCAAGTTCTAACAAATAGGTGCTATAGATATAGTCCATGTTAAACGGTGGATCTTTACGCATCAAAATAGTATCGAGTTTTTCCAATGGTAGTGGGTAAGGTTTACCCAGTTCATACCACTGTGTTGGATCATCTTTGACTTTCAGTTCGCGTACTTGTGCGTAGGCAATATTGTTTTTGGTATACAGATCAGACTGTTCGAAATAGTACAGTTGATAGTGGCGTCGTTGTGCCTCCAATAACATGGCAAAGGTACTGTCTTTGTATACCTTGATTTGACTAATTGGGTCCATCAGGACACCGAGGTTGATGCGTTTTTTGGCCACGGAAATCGTTGTCAGCTGTTAATTCATGGATTCGGCATATTCGCGCGCCGCAGCCAGTAAAGCAAGTCTTGCTATAACACCGTAGGCATAAAACCGGTTGGGGTTTGCATCAGGTGATTTGGCGGCATCAGGCGCATTACATGGTTCAGCGAAGGCCAGGGGATGAAATTGCATACCCGGTGCATTGAGGTTTTCATTTTTGCCCTTGCTGGTGTGTACTCGATAAAACCCGCCTACCACGAAGTGGTCGATCATATACACAACCGGCTCAGCCACCGACTGTTCATCACCCCATGTTTCGAAAGTATAAATACCTTCTTGCATGATAACTTGGCTAACCGTCTTACCGCTTTTCGTGGCGGACATTTTAGTACGTTGTTTTCGGTTAAGTTCCATTAGCTCATCTGGGCTGTGCACGGTCATGATACCCATGCCATAGGTGCCAGCATCGGCTTTCACAATCACGAAGGGTTTTTCATTGATATTGTATTCATCATATTTTTTCTGAATGTCAGTGAGCAATTTTGTGACATTGTTTCTTAAACAATCTTCCCCTTCACGTTTCATAAAATTAATTTCACCGCAGTTACGTGATAAAGGGTTAATTAACCATGGATCAATTTCAATAATTTGGGCAAACTCTTCGGCGACTTGGCGGTAATGTGCAAAGTGAACAGATTTTAAGCGGGTTGCCCAGCTGAGGTCCAAAGGTGGAATGACATGTTGATCGATGCCCTGAAGAATCTCAGGGATACCGCCAGACATATCATTATTTAGCAGTATCAAGCAGGGTTCGTAGTCA
>CAZPAE010000311.1:0-4393 GCA_964584455.1 uncultured Thioalkalispiraceae bacterium | reverse complement strand
CAACATTTGGAGGAATATGCGAAGAGAGTGCAAAGAAGAGATTTGCCGGCGGAAAATGCAAGAAGATCATTCGAAAAAATTGACAATTGGCAAACGACTAATGGTTATTTGCTGAGTAGCCAAACGAATTCAATCTATTACTCATTTATTCGAAAGCTTAGAAGAATAACCGAGGCTTCGGACGAGGTAATTCTGAACAGAGTAGAAGATAACGAGAAAAGAACTGAAATGATCCGTGATGCCTGGGAACTTGAATTATCCCTTCAAAATGATCTTGGGATATTTGCATTTGAATATTTTGATCCAGATATGAAATTCAAATCATATCAAGAAGTACAGAAAACCTTGGAAAGTAAAACCTAACAAGCGCATCAGGCGTTACATGCAAAAGGGATAATCCACCAATGTTCGCAGTAGCATGGATGATAGGCACTCTTCTTTCATTTAGCCTTATGGCAGTATGCGCCCGTGAGTTGGCTGGAGAGGTTGCTACCCATCAAACACTGTTTTTTCGTAGCGTTATCGGACTAATTTGCGTGTCGATTATCCTATTGGCTTCAAAAAAACGTGTAAATATTCAAACCACTAAGCTTGGCTTACATACTCTCAGAAATATTTTCCATTTTGCTGGGCAGTATGGTTGGTTCTTAGGAATTGGGCTGTTGCCACTGGCAGAAGTATTTGCCCTGGAATTTACAGTTCCAATTTGGACACTTATCGTGGCAGCAATAGCCTTGGGTGAAAAAATAACTCCTCGAAAAATAGTATCGATCTTATTGGGTAGCTTGGGTGTTCTTGTCATTCTTCAGCCAGGCATAGCCATTATTGATACAGCTTCATTCATCGTTATTGCCTCAGCTATTTGTTATGCCATTTCGCACACGGCTACCAAATCATTGAGTTCATCTGATTCAGCGATGTCTATTCTGTTCTATATGTGTTTGATTCAACTACCTATAGGTTTGTTGCTCTCTTTGTCTGGCTGGATTTGGCCTGAGGGTTTGCAATGGCTATGGCTGTTGGTCATTGGTTTGACCGCGTTATCCGCGCACTATTGCATCGCGAAAGCTATGCAATACGCAGAGGCAACCACGGTAGTTACATTGGATTTTCTTAGGTTGCCGTTTATTGCATTGGTGGGCGTGCTGATTTACTCAGAAGTGTTCGAGCTTACTTTGCTGCTTGGTGGCTTTCTCGTGCTAGCAGCCAATATAGTGAACCTCAAACAACCAGCATATAACAAGGCTATTAACTAAGCGCCTTCGGTGCTGGACGCAGCAAAGCTGCGCCGGTTATTGAAGCGTCAGCCATATACGAAAACCACATAATCATTAATATTATAGAATCATTTTCCGAATATTGTGTCTGTATTGAGAGTATGCACATCTGTTTTGTTAACTCTGAATTCAATATTGTGGAGAATTAATTATGCCCCTTAATCGCCGACAACTTCTCAAACTTATGGCTGGAGGTGCAGCTGCAAGTTTACTTACTACTTCTGTACTAACTCAGGCTGCAACCAAACCTGATATCAAGGCCATTGCTTTTGATGGTTTTCCTATTTTTGATCCAAGACCTGTTTTTGGATTGGCAAAAACATTATTTCCAGATCAAGGTAAATCGCTTGCCAAACTCTGGTTTACTAAAATATTTGGCTATACATGGCTGCGCACAACCGCAGGTCATTATAAACGTTTTTATGCTGTGATTGAGGATGCACTAATATTTTCAGCAGAAGCGTTAAAACTTAATCTGACACCAAAAAAGAAAAAACAATTAATGGATATCTGGTTGAATTTAAAAGCCTGGCCAGATGTTAAACCAGCCCTGGAGCTATTTAAGAAAAATAATATACGGCTTGGTTTTCTTTCAAACCTGACTGAGGAAATGTTGCGAGCCAATGCAAAAAACTCAGGTATTGAAGATGCATTTGAGTTTTACCTTAGCACCGACAGGGTTCAAGCCTACAAACCAAGTCCTCTGGCATACCAGATGGGAGTCGAGGCTTTTGTTCTTCCTAAAGAGAATATAGCCTTTGCGGCCTTTGCGGGATGGGATGCAGCAGGTGCTAAATGGTTTGGTTACCCTACGGTTTGGGTTAACCGACTAGGGAGCCCTATTGAAGAATTAGGTGTTAAGCCTGATAACATGGGGAAAAGTATCGATCAATTAGTTAATTTTGTATTAACCTAACGCCTTATCTCACAGTCTAAGGCTAATAAATAGCGCCAGCAGACAATTCAAAGTTGTACTTATTTTGCATTCGCAAAATCGCCATTTTGAATTGCCGCTGAGCAAGGCGTTAACCCTTTTCTCTATAACCTTTAATTATTGGAAACGTTATGATTACAGAAGAAGCTAAAAAAGTAGTATTGGATGCGCTAAGCAAAGCAAGCGAACAATGGAAAGCGGCTTTTAACTCAGGCGATGCCGCAGGATGTGCGTCACAATATGAACCAGATGCCATCATGACCGCCAAGCCATTCGGTACATTCAATGGGACTGAAGAAATAAAAGCATTCTGGCAAAAATTAATCGATGAAGGGTTTAGCAATGTTGAATACATAAACCCAGAAATCGAAGTTATTGATGAGTCTAGCGCCGTTCTATCATCGGGGTGGAAAATGAACAATGCTAAAGGCGTTATTACGAAAGAGTTGTGGGTCTTACAAAGCGATGGCAGCGCAAAGCTACGCATTGATGAGTTTGAAGCTCAAGGCTAACAAGTACGCCAACTTGAGCAAGGTCACTGCGGCTCGCTTTTATAAATAGCATTCGGCCATTATTATGCAACACTCACCTAATTTAAACTGCCAGTTACACATGTGTTATGCGCGTCAATAGAAAAGTGAATGTTTCAAATACATATTTAAAATTATTTCTAATCGGCATAGCTATACCCGCTATTTATTATGTGGCTTGGTTTAGTTTTCGGTGGTTTGGTTGGCACTGGGACACGAGTTTAAATATACCAGACAACCAAATTGACCCTTATGCGCTGCTCGTGCAGTTAGATTTTTTAAATATTGGATATTGTAGAAACCAATGAATCAAACAAATACCAATTTTAGCTGGGCACTTACATACTCATCTATTGCTTTTAGCTTATTAACATTACACCAAAGTTGGGTTGTAATTACGCAGTCGCCAAAAGTACTAGCGTTATTAAATAATTTCAGTTCTGAATTACCTGTCCAAACTGGCTTTGTTGCAAATTGGTATTGGGTTGGTTCACTTATAACAGTATGTTTATCTGTAGCATGTACAATAGTTATCGTAACAAAGTCTAAATCTGCTTCTCATTCTTTGCTTAAAAAAGTCTATTTGTTATCTATCATAAGTGTCTTAATAGCATTTATATGGTCAGGATTTGTTACTTCAGCTTTATATGCACCAATTTTTGGCATGGGGAGTATAATTTAAGTGAAAGCAAACCTAATAAGCCGTTCAAAGTACACAAATGCTGAAGCTTTGCTGTTATGGTGTCACTTATTTCAAAGGTTAAATGGGTTAGCCCTATGAGAAAAGCATTTTTAATAATTTTTTGTTCAATCTTTACGGGATGTGCAAGTTATACAGGTGATACTTTAGTATCTTATTCATCTTTGCCAGTAGAGCCGAATAGCCATAAAAATCTACTGAAAGTAGAGGAAAGGCTGTTAATTCTGTATGACGAATTAAAACTGCCAGAAGAACGAAGAGTTCCTATAAATCTTGTTTCAAACTATAAGCTAATTCAGGAAAATAAAAGTATCAATTTTTCACATGAAAAGAACAAGGTGTTTTTAATCAATGGGGATGTTCATGTTTCACATTGCCACAAGTCTATAGTGATTGCCTCTGGCAATATCGATATTTCACATGGCAGTAATAACGTTCTAATATCTGGAAAAAATATCAAGGTTAGTCACGACAGAGGCGGCAGTATAATAATAGCAAATGGAAGTGTAGATATTTCTTTCGCGAACAATACAACTATCTATGCCCCTGGAGGCCTAGAAGTTAGCCACCCAAGTAACGTGATTTCATACAACACTGAACATCGGAAAACTTCTAGGGGGCATGTGAATAATATTATTATCGATCCTTTGTTTAAGAAGGAGAGCACATATTACAAGTTAAACCAACCGACTGCTGATACTGGACGTTAGGTGAATAATGTTAAAAGGTAGATAAAATTATGACTAAAAACGATAGGAAGAATGGAATTACATTAGGGGCACTGTTGTTGGCGATAGGAATTGCTGTTGCGGGGTACTTTATCAGCCAGACTCTCTACAAATCAAAAGTTGCCTTGAACACAGCTGAGGTAAAGGGGCTTGCTGAGCGACGTGTTGAAGCTGATACTGCTTATTGGTCGATAGAATATACTGTAGCAGGGAAAGATAAATCG
>CAZPAE010000310.1:0-4393 GCA_964584455.1 uncultured Thioalkalispiraceae bacterium | reverse complement strand
TTTTGAGCTTCCAAATTTCATTTTCATTACATCATCTATTTTTAGATTTCTTTTATTAACTCGGCTAATACTCCGTTGTTTACTTACGAAAGTATTTATCTTTGTGATAAAATTGTTAACATCTTTGTTATGAAATGAGACTGATGACTTGCCAATATAGTTCACCTCATACACACCCATTCGCCTTAAATTTTTCAATACACTTACAGGTAAACCTACTAACCTTCCAAACTCCCTTACAGGTATGTTTTTTAAATCTTTCGATTTCCTGGGCAGTTTTTTTGACGCATCAAAAAGAAGCCTTTTTCTTCCACCTTTCTCTATAACAATCGCATTCAATATACCTTCATCAACTAGTTTATGGACGGTAGTTCGCCTAACTCCAATTAACTTTTCCACCTCTCCAATACCAACAATATTTTTTTTCTTAACTCTATTTTCAGTTACAAAACGATTATCAACAATCCCTTTTTTCCAAATATCTTCACCAAATATTATTGATGCATCTTTAATAAATTGCACTTCATTTCTAGGAAGACGTGAATTAAGCAGTGGCCCATAGAACATGTTAAACTGCTTTTTAAAACTGGCAGTGTGAATATTTTCACCGTATTTATGATCGCCTATTCTTTTAAGATAGCTAAATAGCCCATTCGGCCAGTCACTAAAAAAATCTGCTGCAATCTGTATAGATTCTATTACTGAAATACTTTCTTCTATGGATAGTTCCTTTGATTGGACATTGCCAAGCCTATCGACCAACCCTAAAATTGTACTAAAAGACATTGTCATTAATTCAGATATTGGAAATTTAAGATCTTTAAAAATTTCTACAGACAGCGATTCATTACGAAATTTTCTCCATAATATCTCTTGAAATGCTAGTTGATTTTGGTCTGTTAACTTATGCTGTTTCGCATGCAAAAGATTATATCCACAACGACATGTTAATAATCCTGGTCTATCCCAATGAAGCCTATCACCACAACTCGGACATTTATCTAGTAAATACCTTTTATGTCTATGGCATGCAACAGAATACTTTAGATCCCAAAACATATTAATATAACCATCCTCCTGGATACATTCTGTACAGATTTGTGGCTTTTTTAGACGGAGTCGCATCTGTGTTATGTAATGTCCATTCATGCAGTGTGCTTGTCCATGACTACTTGTTTCGTCATCGAACACATAATCCATATGCTTCAAGTCGCTAATCTTACACCCATACAAACTTGCTATTTTCTCAGGTGGTGGTTTAGCCGATCGAACTTGATTTTCTGACAAACCAGCGTACCGCAAAATCCATTGAGGTTTTGGATACCCATTCATCTCAGACGTCCGTAAAATGAAACCCTGAATGCTCTCATCAGAAAATGGTGTGGGTGTAATGACTAGCGGCTTTAACATATCAACCTCTTTTATTTCTACTTTTTAAGGGCATCGCTTACACTAATACTTGCTTTTCTGCGTCTTATTATTCTGTTGGGTTCCATCTCTTCTTTAATCCCAATTCTCTTTACCATACTAATAATTTCATCAGTCGCTTCAGTACTTGCCTTTTTATCGAATGGATTAATCATGTCGTTAAGGAGATCATAACTAGCATCATTTGCTGCTTTTTTCAGAGCCGGTAATGTAATACCCCATTTCTTATTATCAAAAGCATTTTGAGCTACTTCGATGAAGAGATTTGCCAGTCTTCCTATTAAGCCACCAGTGGCACAGTAAAACCGAAATGCCATTCCTTCATCAGTCAAATCAGGAAACTCCATTCCCGTCATTGACTCTCGCATTGCATCAATAATCGCTATAAATTGTTCTCTATGAGAATCAATCATCCAATCGAATCGAGGCAATAATATCGGTTTCTGGATACGCCGTTTCAGCTGGGAGTTAGTTTGAATCACGTGTATACAATAGGGTAATCCAGTCACCACTAAACAAACTTCCGACTCATCAACAACCATTTTCAGCCAATCAGCAACATGATGCTGTATTTTACTACTTCCTTGATCAACGAAATGTTGGAATTCGTCAAGAACTAACATCTTAGTAGAAGCTCCTTTTAATAACGTAATCAAACGTAATGTTTTTGAACTTTCTGTACCTTTATCAAATAATGGATCACCGAGATAGAATAATATTAACTCTGCGAGTCCTTTCACTGTTGGTTTAGGAGGCACCATTGCTGAAACTATGTGGACCTTTGCCCCTTCTTTGTCTCTGTATTCTGGATGTGTACTGACAAAATGGTTTATTAAGCTGGTTTTCCCCGTTCCTGACTCACCAATAATGGCTAAACCTCTAGTATCACTTTGATCTAATGCTCCCTCATAACATCTATTCAGATGTTGCATACCAATATCGAACCAGCCATGATAAATCATAGAATTCTTAAAATTTTTAATAACTTCGCCTTTCTTAACTTTTACCTTAGACATTATTGATTCTCCTTAATATGAATTCTTAACTATTTTCAGTTTTTTTAAGCTACTACTGTTATCGTTGATGACCTCATCGTTGCTTGCAGACAACAAACTTTCGCTATCGGAGGAATGTAATTCATCTGTATAATTCCTCTCTGTGTCTGCATATAATGGAGTAGTTGAACTTATATAATGATTTATATTAGGTTCATCTTTTTCCACCGCATTTACGAATCGATGAGCACGCTTACGCGTCTTGATACGTTTCTCACCCATATCATTTTCGATAAGCTGACGAATCGTTTCTTTCGCCTGTGCGAGTGCCTCTAGGTCACTGCGATCAAAATAGTTCCTTGCGAAACGTTTACATACCTGATGCTGCCATTCTGATAGACCGTCTGCATATAAAAAGTCAATGGCTTGAACTCGAATTGGTTTTGAAGTGTCTGGGTCTATAACATGTATATACCCAAGGTCAGCTTTACTGTAACGAATAGTGACTCGGAACGTAGGCCCTTTTCGATATCGAAGCTCATTCAATTCCTCACTGTTATAACGAATTGAATTTAACTCAATGCCTTTGTGACTAAGCGTTCTTTCAGCCACTGATCCGAGCAAATAATCCAAATCATCGATATCAGATGGTAATGGTATGTCATGCTCATTTATATTTTGTAGCCAGACATTTAGGGGAGTGTCTCCTAATGACCTGTGTTGTTTTTGATGATAATAATCAACAATCCATACATGGATTACTTCTTTGAAGGTAGACAGTGTCAGCGTCGCATTCTGGGCCGCATCGTAGTCCTCTTTCTCAAAGATATCACTAAAGGTTGTACCCGGTATAACATGACTTACTCCTCGATTTAACGTACCAATCCAGCGTTCAACAACTCCCTTAAACCAGGGCGTTTTACGAGGCATATACATAATGGTAATACCAAATGAATAACATAACGCCTCCAGATCATTACCATGGAACTCAAGGCCGTTATCAACAATCAAATATTCCATCACCCCATATTGAACCCAATCATTTTTCACTTTCGGGTACTTTTCATGAAGATCTACTTTCGGTAGGAATGCATGTTTAAGACAATGAGCCACTGTCACAAAACTTGGCGGCTCAAAGCCCACATATACCCCAAGAACTGATCTTGATTTCACATCAATACAAATTGTTAGAGTCGGCCGACCAATGGGGAAATAGTTACTATCAACAATCATGACATCAAGTACAGTATGATCTATTTCAACTCGTTCCAATGGCCTGTCAGCAATAACAGATTTGATAGCTTGCCGAAATTTACGTTCAGCAACATCTTTACCTTCTCTTGCTGCTATCCGATCATATTCTGGTATTTTATATATTTCTCTTTTAACAAAACTAAACGTTGGTAATGGAAGATGCATACTTGGCGGAAGGTTCTGGTTCTCAATTCTAACGAGGTCTATGGCCTTATCCACTGTATCTTCAATAGTATTTCGTTCGCGTTGCATATATCGCTCTTGTATCGCACGCTCCACCAGCTGTATAAACTGCCGTAAATATCTTCTCTTCCTATTCCCTTTCTTACTATTGCGTGTAACCAATGAACGGATATCATTACCACTTTCGTGAAATTTTTTATACCACCGACTCACAGTCCACCAACTCGGCTTTTTGTGTTCCTCTTTTATCTGATGGTGTATCTCATCAATTATTGGCTGAAGTGTGCATTTAGTAAATTTTACGATATCTTTATTCGCCACAGCATTAGTATATGCATACCGAATTCTCGCCCGTTTTTGCATTTCTTCAGATAGCAAACCCAGCGCAGTAAATGACTCTATATATGAATCATTGTATGCTGCATCATTCGCCGCAACATGGTTTTCATTAATGAACTTAAGTCTTCTTTCGCAAAATAGTTCGATTAGTTCTTTTTTGTTTTTAATGATATATCGACCAGTCAATAAAGACT
>CAZPAE010000309.1:0-4398 GCA_964584455.1 uncultured Thioalkalispiraceae bacterium | reverse complement strand
GTATCTGGGGTTGATGGCACTTTATCTTATTTGCGGGCACCGGCAGCGAAGGGGCAACAACAAAAATATACTATATATATTTATAAGCCTGGTAAGTTCGCCTATCAAGCCGGTTATCGTAAAGGCGATGTGGTAGCGGTGGGTGAGTTTAATCTGCGTCAGCAAATCATGGTCGAGCGTGAAAACTTTAAGTCATCCCATCCGCCGAAAAAATCTGTTCGTGATGCACCGTGTCGGTTTTTCTATGGCTTACCGGTCAAGTATGCAGTGACAAACCTGAAAAACCAACGCGGCCAGTATGTGGCCAATGTATTTTATGTTTACAACTCTACACCCATAAGAAAGCGCTGTAAGCGGGTGGGCTATACATCCGGGCAGTGTTACGTCAAAAAGTGTATTAGTTATATGACGCCTGCGGATGTGAAGGATCGCCAAAAAAGCATTTGGACAAAGGACTATAATTTTGCCTTGTCCTATAGTCAGCGGGTTACCTACAAAGGAAAGTCTTATCAGCAACAAGACGCAGAAGGTGATCGTGAACTCCGTGATTATAAACGTCGTGAAGCACAAAAAAATCTTAAAACATTTATGGAGGGCATGGAGTCACTTAATCAAGAAATGAAACGTGCTGACCAAGAGCGTCGACGTCGCGTTTTTGAGAAAAAACAACGCCAACGTGAGCAATACAATCGACAATACCAACAAGCACAAAAGGATACGGCCAAACCGGATACCGCAACTTGTGCAAGGCATGCAGAGAAAGAGGAATATGAAGACTTTGACGAGCTACGTATTGCGGGTGTCAATATCGGGATGGATGTGTATACCGCGCATCAAGCATTACTGTGTCAGGGGTATAAAGTAGATGCTCGTCATGTAGCCCGGGTGGGGGGACTAAAGCGGTTCTTACAAAATACGCGGGTCATCCAATATCAGCAGCAACGTGCCGATGGAGTACGGTTGACCGCTGAACTCGAAGCACGAGCCAATCGTGCTGATCCGCGTAATAAGCCCTATCGAGTTATCAGTGTACGGATTAAACATGTTTATCCACGCCAGCCAGGTAAAGATGAGTGGGGAAAAATTAAGGCAGCATTTAAAGATAAATACGATTTGAGCAAGCGACATGAGAACCAGTATCGTATTCAGTTTGCTGATCGCAGTAAGGGCCAAGCATTAAGCCTTGAAGCGGTGATGTATCGTAAAGATCAGTTTAATAGCTATAACATTACATTATGTTGTGGTCGCTGAGGTAAAAATAGCGATTTAATTTACTAAATTTTCATATTTTGTTCGTCTTCATTAAACAATGAATAGACCTGGTTAATCTCATGAAACAGAAGAAATTTGGTAAAAAAGTCCAAAACTGGCATCGGCCTCTAGGTCGGGATGAGCTGAGTCAGCGTTATCGTCGTACTCGGTATATGGATCCGGAATTTGATGATGAGTCCGGCCAGCCTATTGAACCTGAACAACAATACGATGGTTATTGGGACATATACGATCCTCACGATGATTGGTTTTGTACTCGTTATGCCGGTGAACTAGATGGTGAATACATACAGCTCAAGCGCTATTTGCAAGTATTATCCACCAAGCAAGGATTTTATAATGTTTCCCCTGACCACTTACAAAACAGTATTGCTATAGACCAAGCGAATACCGATGTTGATGGGATAAGCCAACAGCAAGCACAAGTCTTGGCGATGTACTTAGAGCATGATTACTTAACACTACATGAAAAAATTGAATCGATACTGGTTGAACCATTAGACCTTTATATTGTGAATGCGGTGGCAAGGGAAATACAAAACCCGCATTTTGCCCAGTGGGTGTTTCTGTTCGCTCCGTTTTGGATCCGCTCGCCACGCACTTGGCAACGAGGCGATAGTCAGTCACTCATTGAGCACTTGTTCGTGCGTTATCCAGTACCGGCCTATCTTTATAATGAGTGGTTTATCCCAAAAGTATGGCCGCGTAAATGGTTGTATTGGTTTTTGATTTTGGCCCAAGGCGGTAACTTAAAACAGTTTGCCCCTCACTGGTGTGTGAATGCCGGGTTTCAGCAATATTTAAATGAGGTCCCCGCGAGCATGAAACCATTAGGGGCGGCTATTTATGCCAGAGTGCGACAGCTGGGTGGGCAGCAACAAGATAGCCATCGTATTTTGAGTCACTCAGCTTATGTGCAAGATGTGACGCGTGATATTTCCATGTATGCCTCTGATCACCCGGTACAACAGCGAGCGCAGTTTTGGGAACAAACCGTATTATGGCTAAGCCAACATTCTGAGCAAATGAATGATGAGCAATGTACTTATTTGTTGACGTGGGCACAGGATCGCTATGTGCGTGAGGGGACTTTCTCATGGCAGGGACGGGCATTTGCCAGTTCATTGGCGCGCGCGCAAACTCACTACCAAGAAATACAAAACCCTTATTACCATTATCATTGGCTAAATCATGGTTGCGATTGGACCTTTGAAGCGGGTGAGGACACTTGGTCGATAACCGAAATCTTAAATGGCACCGACTTACAAGAAGAAGGCACCGCCATGCGCCATTGTGTTTTGAATTATATTCATCGTTGCGTCAATGGCGAGTCGGCTATTTTTTCTATGCGTAAAAATGGCCAGCGTTGTTTGACCATTGAGCTCGATGCCGAGATTGGTCAGATTAGCCAGGCGCTGGGTCGCACTAATCGCATGGCGAAAAAGCCCGAAATTGAAATCCTGGGGCATTGGATTAAACAAGTATTGTCAGTGCAATATTCGGATATGGCGGTATTAGCCAGGCGCTTATTACGCCGTCGCCAGCAAGGCGGCTAGTCCGCTCGATTTTTGTAGTGCCAATGCCACACGTCAAAATAGGGGCCAGCCCTAGGTTCTTTGTCGTCCGAAAAAAATTCGCTTTTTTTCATAAAAATCCTGAGTCCGGTTCGTCCTAATGAATAACGGGGCAGCACAGCCCATTTGATTGAAAAATGAACAGATTAGGAGCGTAGCCATGTCAAATGACCTTTGGAAAGATTGGGAAGAATACAACTTAGGCTTACAAGGTACATCAACCGGTTCAGCCCACAACACCATGGGACTGAGTGATCGCCCCAGCAGTACTGCTAGCACTAGCACTGCCGCACCACGTCGCCAGCCACGTCAAAAAGGTCGTGCCAGTTCGGCAAAGTCTGATAGTAATGGGCTTAGCATTATTGTTGCGATTATTTTTGGCTTCATGGCATTTGCCTGGTTAGCCCCCGAGCAGGGTGATCCCTCCATTTTCACCTATATCGGCACAGCGCTAGTCGCAGGGCTGGCTTATCGGTTTTACAAAGTGATTGTGGCGACGGTGGTTATCATTGGTGCTTTATATCTTTTTGGCCAGGATCAGGCCCAGGCCGCAGAGTATGATTTATCGCCAACGGTAGAGGTGGTCGAGGTGGCGAGCCGATAATCGGATCGGTTTGCCAACCAGTGCGCGATTGAGTTAACAACCGGAAGCGAATTTAGCTAAAATGACCTATCGTATAACTATCATAAAAAGAATAGAGGAGCGGGATTGGCAGCCAAGTGGTCGCAATGGCAGGTTATTTACTCGAGTGCCTGGACCAACGAGTTTAATAACCTGGTTCGCAAACGCATTCCCTATTCCGCTGAAATAGCGGAAGAGACCATGGAAGAGGTGCGCCAGGAGTTAGCCATTAAATTGAGCAATCTCGATGAAGCCCCCAATTCGCTCAACGCTTATTTACGCACCGCATTTCGTAATACCTTAGAAGATTATTTACGTAAGAAAGAAGGTTATCCGCGTCCGCCTGAGTGGATCAAGCGTTTAGGCGCCGCTTATGAGCGGATATACAAACTGCTGTGTTTAGAACGGCGTGCTGTGAATGATATCCACGCCATTATGGATAGCCTGTATCAGCATACACGAGACTTTGTGGAACAAGTGATATCCGAAGTACGTGCCGGTGTGGTTAATTGTGGCTCTTGGCGCGAATCAGTTTCCATGGACAATGCCTTAACCGAAGTAGAAGCGGTGGGGGTGCAAGATCCCATGACCCAAACACCTGACGCGGTTTTGCAAAACATGGACACGCATGCATTGATTGAAACAATCTTGGGTGGTGCTAATGACAGCATGGTTGGGACGGCGGGGATGGAAAAAGTCTTAGCGTCGTTACGCCAATGTCAGATCAATGATGATGAGCGTTTGTTATTGCGCTTGGTATATACCGATGGTCATTCGGTTTCCCAAGCGGCACGAATACGAAACCTACCGGATGCTGAAGCACGTCGATTATTAAAAAATACGTTACAACGTTTAAAGCAAGCCCTGTTGGATGCGGGGATCAGTCTGTGATAAACAAACAAGGTGATTTTGTGCGTCCAGCATATAAGT
>CAZPAE010000308.1:2435-4399 GCA_964584455.1 uncultured Thioalkalispiraceae bacterium | reverse complement strand
GCCGATATAAGTGCGGGATCTCCACCGAATCATGGGAAACTGGACGCTTATTCTTGGCAATATCGGTGTTCTGTGAATCCAGCCATGTTTCAAAGCGTTGCCACTGCGGCTGATACTTTTGAGTAAAACTATCTTGATTCATCGACGACCTACCATCCAATTGGCATACTGCACTAAACGCTTCACACCTTGCGCATCTTTTTCCTGTGTCACATGGCTAATGGTATTAGCCAGTTCACTACCGCGTTGCGGAGTAAACAAATTTAAGCGCTCCGCGTACTGAATAATGGCTTTTTGCTCGGTTGCAGTGAGTGGAATCGGCGGTGTTTTAGGCGCTTCATCTGGAATGGTCGTGGCTTGGCCTAACTTGTCCTGATACACCACAATGGTACCACCAGCCAAATCGCCCAACCGCTTAAACTCACGATTGCATAACATGGAGACTAAACCAAACCCATAAAAGAAAGGTAGAAAATCCACAGCACGCAGTAAATTACGAATCAATGAAGACTGAAAATTGACTTCGGTACCATCATCATGCACGACCTTAATGCCTAAGGCTTTTTTCCCTGGCGTAGCACCGTGTTTATACAGCTCAAAAAACACCGGATAAAACCATTCTAATAAAAAAGAGAGAATTAAAAAAATACCCCACCCAAGTCGCCCTAACACGGTTAACGCAATAGCCAATACAACATAGATACCAATGCGAATAAACAAATCCACCAACCAAGCATAAGCGCGAGGTATGGGGCCAGCAACACGTAGCCCCAACTCAACGCCTTCGGGTGTTTCAATGGCACGACGGGTATCAATCATGCAAAGATAACTCAGAGGAAAAAGCCGACGATATGATTAATCGCGCTGTTGTTCGTACTGCGACTCTTGCGCACGTTCAATGTAACCTTGGTAAGCCGGTATAGCGATGGCTGCCAAAATACCCAGTACCGTAATAATAGGCATGAGAAGAGCCAAAAGAACCACACCGGTGCCATTGGGCGGTGGCGGTGCCCCATAATTATTCTCACCATCGGTGCCCGGAGCGATACAAAACACCAAAAAACCGATAATAGGCACGATTAAGATCAATGATAGCCAACCAGTTACATTCATATCGTGCGAACGCTGAATCGCAAACATGAAAGACAAAACAATGGAGGCGATATAGATAATACCAACTAAAAGACCAGCGATGAGCGCCCCAGATTCCCCCATCAGCGCACTTACGGCACTCACCGGTAACATGACAACCATAGTGAGCACTGACATCCCCACATAGTAAGCCAAAAACCGTACACGCCCAATCCGGCCGCTGGTGGCAAAAACACGTGGTTGACTGTATTGCTCTGATGAACCGGCGTCTACCGGACTGGCAGGTGTTTGATACTGATTAGCCGACATGATATCCCCTTTCGCAAAGTGAAAAACGAACATAACCGCTTCCCACTATATAATAGGCTTAATGACAAACGGCTAGAATGGCACATCCCAGTGCCTGTGTATATTTATCCAGAACCCCAAAATGGGAAAAATATCACACTTAGCGACTGAGATCGATTAGGGATTATATCGGTATTAGTTGGACTTGCCTTTACCCTCACTGACCAAGCGCAGGGTGTGGCGACAGCGCAGATAAATGCGGCCACGGGCCAATTGAATACAGCGTTTACGCTCAAAATCCTTCAAAATCCGGCTCACCATCTCACGCGTGGTGCCCAATTCTTGAGCTAACTCGTTATGGGTAATGCTGATGGGCTTACCACAGCCTTTTTCAAACTGGGTATTCAACCAACAGGCAATTCGTAGATCCAAGCGATCAAACGCAAACCCGGTGACCAAATTCACCATGTGCGATAAACGCTCGGTTAAAGTGCGTAATACATAGTTACGGAAACTAACAGAATTGTTCAGGGCTTGGTGGAACGAGTGGCGAGTAATCACTAAGCCACGCATAAAGGTTTCGG
>CAZPAE010000308.1:0-2408 GCA_964584455.1 uncultured Thioalkalispiraceae bacterium | reverse complement strand
CCCATTCACCAGATTATTCAAATTATGTACACACAACTGACCAGGCTCAACCCGATACAAAGTCACTTCACGGCCTTCATCGGAATCCTTAAACACCCGCACACTGCCTTCGACAATTAGCATTAAGTGCTTACATTCCATGGCTTCATGAAACAACACGGTATTGGCATCAAACGACATTAACCGCGCCTGCTGTAGCATGTCCCAACAGGCCGCATCGGCATCTTCAATGAGATCAGGATAATTGGCTAATAAAGCTTTGAGTTCTGAATTAGAGGTTAACTCAGAAGCCGGTGTTTGCATTGCGGGAACAGACATGGTTTACCTCCTCAATTTGCACGTGTGGGACACAGCAAATATCACGCTAGGCCTCTCCCCAATGATTGTTTATCGCCTAGACGCGCTCAAATACACACTAATTCAAATGCTATCTTATATACCCTATTTTGAGAACATGGTTAACAAAACTCTGTGCCTTAAGTTACATAAAGCCAGAAATAACCTACTTAAAAGTATATAAAAAACAATCACTTACAAAGACGGCGACAAAAAGTCATCGCACCCATTAACCATACCACTAAACAGCCAACATGATCACCCTATATCTTTATTTTGGTGGGTGATGGTTGAGTAAGGTGGTTGGATATCTTTATTATTACGTCAGAGCACTCTAAACTCCGCTTTGGTCCATCAAGCCTTCTAATCTAATATACTCTTTTGTTTTTGCTTTTTTATTTGCAATTTCCTTTAACCCACTAAATGTTTCTTGAAAAAAATCATCTCCTATCAGTTCTCTGTTTAAATGTAATATTTTGGTCATCATAATAGTGGCACCCTGCATATCATCAATCTTCACAGCAGCTCGTGACGCAAACATTAGGACATCTACCCGCTCAAACAATCCTTTGTATCTTTTAACGCCTTCATTCATTACATAAATGCTTTCACGATATTTACCTAAAATAGCTGCACTTTTAATTAACGATACAAACGCATACTCTGAAGCATAATAGTTAACTGATTTTTTTGAAAAATGATAGGCTTTATCATATTTCCCTAAGTGAAAATAAATCCCTGCTAGTTTAGAATAATATCGACTCAGGGCAAATGGAGTATCATTACCATAGTGAGCATGTATTTGCTTTAATTGTGCAAGTATTTTAAGCCACTCCTCCCTTGATACATTTTGACTCATTTCAGCAGGTGCCATAATAGTATAATCAAAATGCGCTAAACGTAGCTCAAAAACCAGTGGCCCTTCATATGCAATCAATACATTTTCTAAAACTGCCACTGCATCTTTACTTTTTCCCATATTATAAAGTATAGATGCCATATTTAACTCATAACCCCCGGTTCCTTGACATGTCGTTTTATGCCCTACCCATTCCTTATATAACCATTCAGTTGTTTCCTTATTATTGACATATCTCTCCTTTGCTTGATTCCATAATACACTGCACTGTGTTGATGCCAAACTCATTTCATTCACCGATATTAGTAATCCACATAAAATTAATTGCTTGAACAACTAATCTCTCCTATACCATTTATAGAGATCATTACCCCAGGCTTCAACTTGATTTAAAATATTTTCTTCTAACTGATCACTATTAAAATCAAATTGGACCGTATTCGTTACATCAAAGTCAAAGTAGCTAAACTCATTAGTGACAGCATTATAATTAATTAAGCTGCCATTGACCCCTAGATCACCATTCCAGGTAAGTACATCATCTAAAATTGGATTACCATCAAAAATAAACTCTTCGTTTTCAAAATGGAGGTTTGTATTCGAGTTAATAAAATCAATACCCGCACGGCCTTCAATCGTTCGAGAGAACCCATTTTTACCCCAGTTAAATGCTATTTCACTTTGGCCAGAGGCATTAAATAGATTTAAGTCTGAGTTAAACGAGGTTCCATTGCTCCAAGCACCATTGATATTTGCAATATTGAGACTTTGACTAGTTGATACATCTAATGTAATTGAAGCATTTTGATTTGAAAAATTATAACTGGCATCAAATGAAAACCCATTTTCACTATTTAGCGTTGGCAAACCATAACTCCAATCAAACCTTGTCCCAAGCGCATTAAAACTGCCCTGATCACTAAAATAAGGATTATTAAATGATTGTACGAAATTCCATGCATCTGTTGAATTCAACCCAAAGGATAAAACAGAATCTTTATAATTTAACGAACTCTCGAGGTATTGGCTTGTAAACTTGGTATTGAGTGTTGCGCCTCCATCCCATAGATAAGTGTAATCTGCTGTCAGTCTCCCGTAATCGCCTCGATAAATCCCGCCTAATTTAAAACCATCATTCTGTAGCGAACCACCTACAGCATTATCTCCCGAATATAAGAAGATATTTGTTCCAAATTGACCATTATCAACACCT
>CAZPAE010000307.1:0-4424 GCA_964584455.1 uncultured Thioalkalispiraceae bacterium | reverse complement strand
CAAAGCCTGGATGTGGAATAAAGATGATAAATTATGGAAAAAAACAGATACGGCTGAGACAACGCTGACTATCGATATTCCTAAAGAAGTTGGGGTATACCACTACGGCAAAGACGACATATCAAGTTCGCTTAAAAAAATAACGGGAAAAGATGTTCTTGAAGCCAGAATTGATGTCGAAGTTTCTACAGGTCAGGATCAATTACCGGAACTTACTATTTCGTTCGTGAATACATCCCCAAAAGAGCATTCTGATCCGATACTAAAGGATACAAGATTATATGAATGTGAATTACGAATATGTAATTTAAGTGTCCAGCCCTTTCTGCTTGAGACTTTGGAGGATTCTTTTCGGTATGACCGCCGTGTTAACGCTTATGGAATTAATTGCGGAGTACGGTTCGAAAATGGTGAATTTGTTACCGAAGATGCTATTAAAGTTGACAAGCACAGACCCACTTACTGGAATTCTGGCGATACACCTCCAAATCTCAAGTTCCTTGATTTAAACAAAGATCCGATTACACCTGCAAAACAACTATTGGCAAGTCTACGCCAATGGGGAAGTGAGAATTGGTCTCCGAGAGTTCTGGATCAGAGGCAAATTGACGAAGGTTGGGACAGAGCTATGCGTAACAAAGCTGATGTCGCAGCGAAAGAATTCGAGCAAGAATGCAACCGAATCGAACACGGCATTTCCCTCCTAGAATCTGACACACTAATACTCCAATCATTTAAGGGGATGAATTTCGCCATGTCGCATTCGTCTCGAGGGAAATACGATTCATGGCGCCCCTTTCAATATGGATTTTTACTTGCAAATCTACCGTCAATTACTGATCAGGTATCTGAAACGAACACAGTTGACGTCGTATGGTTTGCCACTGGCGGTGGAAAAACTGAAACGTATCTAGGACTACTCATTACAGCGGCTCTTTACGATAGACTCACAGGAAAAAAATCCGGAATTACTGCCTGGAGCCGTTTTCCACTTCGTATGCTATCTCTACAACAAACGCAACGTTTTGCCGATGCGCTTGGAGGAGCAGAGATAACACGTAGACAACTAGGGATTAAGGGAGCCCCTTTTTCACTCGGTTTCTTTGTCGGCCAGGGTGCCACACCTAACCGGATAGTCGAAGACCCGAAACAAGGAGAACCAGATCCAGACGACCCGGATATGCCCAAACAATACCAGGTCCTCGAATACTGCCCTTTTTGTCATCAGCATTCCATTAAAATGGCTTTCAATCGAAAACTCTGGAAGCTGGAACATCAATGTACTAACAATGATTGTACATGGCAAAACGAAGGGCTCCCTGTCTATGTCGTAGATGAAGAGATATACCGCTACTTACCCACGATTATTGTTGGAACACTTGACAAGGCGGCTTCAATATCTATGCAGGCCTCAATGCGTGGACTAGTCGGAGCACCATCAGGTGTATGCTCAAAAGAAGGACATGGTTACACCTATGCAATACGTAGTGCCAGACCACATGGCTGCCTTGTACCCGGCTGCCGTGGAAGTAGTGAACCGCTACCTATGGACTCGAAAAGATATGGTCCATCATATAGATTACAGGATGAATTACACTTACTACGCGACAGTCTTGGTGCGGTCGACTCACATTACGAAGCACTCTATGACAGCCTTCAAGAGGAACTTTGTGATAGAAAACCTAAAATCCTCGCATCGTCAGCAACTCTAACCGGGTATGAAAAACAAGTTGATGTTCTATATCGCAGAAGTGCGCGTGTTTTCCCTGTTCCACCCCCTAAGCCTGGTTCCGGGTTTTGGACTTCAGACTCCAATGACCTGATGAGACGGTATGTAGCAATAGCGCCAAAGGGGGTCACCATTGAGTATACAGTCGATAGATTACTCACTGAACTCCAGACTGCTTTACGCGATCTATCAGATGATCCGGTAAAAATTTGCGGGGAAATCGGAGTCGACCCGAAGTATAGCGATGATTTACTCTCCCTTTACGGAACAGATGTTGTTTATGGCAATACATTGCGAGATCTAGAGGCTGTCATGCGTTCTGCAGAAACGCAAGTTCAGGCAATTGGTCCTATCAACACGGCATCACTCACTGGAAAAACTGATTTTTATGAAGTAAGAAATATACTTGAGCGCCTACAAACTCCTGAAACGGATTTTCATGAAAGACTTCATATAATTACCGCTTCTTCAATGATGTCACACGGTGTGGATGTCGACCGCCTTAACATTATGGTGATGCTAGGCCTCCCATTATCTGCCGCTGAATTCATCCAGGCTACAGCACGTGTTGGACGGAGATACCCCAGTCTTGTATTCGTTGTACATAAAATCGGGCGTGAGCGAGATGCGGGGATATTCAGATCATTCAAGCAGTTTATAGAACAAGGTGACCGTTTCGTCGAGCCGATTCCGGTCACCAGGCGTAGTCGTCGCGTGCTGGAAAGAACGGTTTCCGGTCTTGAGTTTTCCCGTATTTTGATGGTTCATGAAGCTCTTGCACAAGTGCCACTTACCACAATAAGAGCCTTCCGTGAATATGTAAACAAAAAGAACATAGATCTTGATATAGAACTCAAAGCATTGATCAAGATGCTCCAGTTAGATTCAGAACTTGACGAACCACTCAGAAACGATCTGATATCGTGGTTCGAGGGATTTCAGCGTCACATAGATATTCCACCAGCGGATGCCCGTTTTCTTTCCGACCTATCTCCAACCGAACCTCCTATGCGGTCGCTACGAGATGTCGACAAACAGGTGCCTGTCATCGGATCACGTATCCAATAAGGAGATTAACCATGAGAGAAACGAGAAGCGCTTCGCAAATTCTATTTGGCTTTTTGCCTGACCAAACTGTTGACCTTCGAAAGGGTGTCTGGAAAGTCAAGGATTGGCGTCATCCGGTAACCAGGAACGAAATCGATACTGACTCTTTAAGGAGAGCCATAATACAGCAAGCCAGTCCATGGCGTTTCGAGAACATGGATGGTGGATTTGTATCTCACCTTGAAAGCGGTGCACCTATTTCAGTAGTTACTTTAAGCGAACATAACGGCGTCGAAGTCGAGCCATTCCCGAAAATATGGGTATGCAAGTCATGTAAACGGATTCATGACACCCCTGACACCCGATGTTCTTGTGGAGCAAGTGGTGAAAAAGGTCAACTTTTTTTTGTTGGCTATCACGATAAATGTGGCTCTTTACGTGTTCCTTGGATTCCAAAATGCCGCGAACACAAGCAAGTACGTATTGTATATCCCGGTACTGCTTCCGCATCCGAAATCAGGTTCGAATGCCCAGTTTGTAATCAACTAATAAGGCAAGGTTTCGGTCATGTACCTTGTGATTGCGGCCAGGGCAACCTTACATTTCAGCCTCATCGCGCATCATCTGTTTATACCCCCCGGAGTGTTGTTATTGTCAATCCTCCTTCAAGAGAACGCATTAGAGCTATTACTGAAGCTGGCGGCCCCCCAAAAGCGCTTTCCTGGATACTGGATGGCATGAAAACCAAAACAGTTGAAGATATCCCTACAAACCGAGAAGCATTGAGGAGACAGTTAGAATCACAGGGATTACCGCAATCCACAATTGAGAAGATGCTTGACATAGCGGAGTCTGATGACGCCAATTTTCAGGACAATGCCGTTGAAATCTTTGAAAATCAAGAATTAGAAGCTGAATCTCAGGCGGTAACAGTCGCTTTAGCGATGCTTGAATCACGCGTACGCATTCAAGATCTTATATCCGGAACAAAACCGGGTACCGAGATCGGAAATCTTTACAGAAAGAACTACCAGGATGCTCTAGACACTGCGGGACTTTATAGCATCGATCTAATCGAAAAGTTTCCGGTTCTCACGGGTCATTTCGGCTATACTCGAGGAGCACATGAACCCGGCAAAGGAATGCTTAGACCTTTTAAAGGAAAGCATGGTCAAGGGTACAAGGTTTATTCGGATATTGCCGAAACAGAAGCTCTTTTCGTACGACTTGATCCAGTGAAAGTAGCGCAATGGCTATTATCTATAGGGTTTGATTTACCAGAATGGGACGATGAAGTGACAGCGCGCGCTGCTATACTCAATTCCTGTAACATTCCTCATCCATTCGATAGTGAACAAAAAACCGTAGGAGAAGCTCTCTTAACACTTGTACATTCATATTCGCACAGATTCATGCGACTCGCTGCAGTTCATTCAGGTATCGATAGCAACGCTTTATCTGAGTTATTAGTCCCACTTCACCTGGGCTTTTTCGTTTATGCTGCAGCAAGAGGCGATTTTGTTCTAGGTGGTTTGCAGGCAGTTTATGAAGGCGAACTCCATAAACTCCTGGAAGCGGTTGTTTATGATGAACACCGTTGTGCACTTGATCCAGGTTGCCTTGATGCTGGCGGAGCTTGTATGGCCTG
>CAZPAE010000306.1:0-4424 GCA_964584455.1 uncultured Thioalkalispiraceae bacterium | reverse complement strand
TACACCTCAATCCATTGACCATCGGGCCGCACCATACGCCAGCTAACCAGGTTATCTAAGGTAGTGCCCCACATAACGGCTTTTTTACCGCCGGCATTCATCGCAATATTACCGCCAATACAAGACGCATCTTGTGAGGTAGGATCGACCGCAAACACATAGCCGGCTGCCTCCGCCGCCTCACTAACACGCCGAGTTACCACACCGGCTTCGACCCGAATCGTGGTCACCGCTTCGCTCACGCCATGAATTTTTTTCGGCTGTACCGGCCCCATGGCTTCGAGCTTTTCGGTATTGAGCACAATACAATTACTGGTTAACGGCACGGCACCGCCTGTGTAACCGGTGCCGCCACCCCGGGGGATAATGCCCAAACCTAACGCAATACATTCGGCTACAATGGCTTGGATTTCTTGCTCTGAATCCGGTGTTATCACCGCCACCGGGTATTCCACTCGCCAATCAGAAGCATCGGTCACATGGGACACTAAAGATAAGCCGTTAAAACAAATATTGTCAGCCCGAGTATGGATACGCAGTTTCTGGCTAATGCGCTTACGCAGTGCCGCACGTTGTTCAAACCAGTTCGCGAACTGCTGTACGGCTTTTTTACCTGCGCTGAGTAAATCTGAAACCCGCGGATTATTGTCTGCCCGCTTCTCAATTTGTGCTAGGCGATGTTGCAAGGCCTGGATCAGGGCGGTTAAACGCTTGGCGTTTTCTAGTAAATCATCTTGGATATAGGGATTACGCGTTACCACCCATAAATCCCCTAAGATCTCAAATAGCATTCGCGCGGAACGACCAGTAACCCGCTCATTGCGCAGGCTATTGAGCACCTGCCACATTTCCTCGCCTAAAAACCGGATCACAATCTCGCGATCAGAAAACGAGGTGTAGTTATAGGGGATTTCGCGGATACGTTGCATGATTGCTACTGGCTAGGCACAGATATGGACAAGCACTTATTCTAGCACAGCAGGGGTAATCTCCTATGACAAAGGCAAGGCTGGTACAGAAATTTTTAATCGACTATATCTAGGGAATTCCCTAAATGGCAAAACAACGTTAATACTGCTCTCACATTTTTTCATTTAAATAAAAAATGGGGCCCGAAGGCCCCATTTAATTACTTCTCTATAACTTATTGTTATTAGAAGTCGATACGCATACCCGCTGTTAATGCGTCACGTGAATTATTGGTACCTGATGAGTTATTCATGTTATCGATATCAGTGTTACCAAAGCCAACAAAGGCACGGGTTTTCTTACTGAACTTGTGGATGAAGCCAACCGCAAAATAGTCACTTTCTTGGTCAGGTGAACCGCTCACTTCCCAAGTACCTTGACCTAGCTGAACAACCAGTAAGCTCTTACCAAATTTAAAGTCCGCACCTAAGAAAAGGATATCACCTTCTTGATCCGCACCACTGGTTTGCTCTTCAGTTAAGTCTTCGAACTGGCCTTTTAAGGTAACCATGCTGCCCACTTTTACTTTACCGAAGATTTTCATGGCATCGTAACTTTGATCTACGTGACCAGTTGAGGTGTCATTATTGATATCTTCATCATGGGCATAAGCAAAACCTGCTTCCCATTTTTTGTTACCAAATTTAATACCAAGCACTAAATCACCGTCTTCACCATTTTGCTCAGACAGACCAACAGAACCCCAGAAGCTAACCATACCAAATTTGTTTTCATAGTTAAGGTTACGGTCTAAGAAACCATTTTGGCCGAAATCACCGGTAGACATACCACCGTAGCGACGAGCTTCGATTTCAGTCGCAACTAATGGGTCATATTTCACACCACCATAATATTTATATGGGCTTTTTACATTACCAAGGCGCACGGTACCAAAGCTACCTTTTAGGCCAACATATGCTTCACGATTACCGTCGTCAACATCACCTGTGGTGGTTTCAACTTGGAATTCGAATTTATAGATAGCTTTTAAGCCACCACCTAAGTCTTCAGAACCTTTTACACCTAAACGACCACGTTTGTTATCGTTTACGCCGACATCCTCAACGATAGAACCACTGCTATTGACGTTACTACCACCAGCAACGACACGACCATCAGCCGTAGTATTATTGTTATCACGATCTTCGCTTGAAATTTCAGCCTGTAATTGGCCGTATAGTGTTGGAGCTGCATTAGATGCAACTGGCGCAACTAATCCAGCAGCGATGGCTGCCGCGAGAAGTTTAGTTTTCATAGTCTGACTCTCCTTAAAAAATTAAGCTCTGGTTTTATAAACTCGAGTTTATAAACAATAAAACCCGCAAACGTTATACTTGAGTTATGATAAAAACACAACAGTTTGATGTTGTTTTACAACAAATTTTCCCTCGTATGTTGCAAAAATACTACAACATAAACTATTGCATTAATTAATCATAATAACTGCCTGATAGTAAAGAACTAAAGTTAAGAAAAATCAAGTCATATTTGTCACAAATTGGTCATTTTTTTATCGTCAATAAAACACCCTGTTGGTTTTTTACCTATGGCATACTGGGTGCTGATTCAAAACCGATGTATAGATAGTCAAATGCGCAACAAATACACCACTTTATTTTTAGCCATATTAGCTTATTTGGTCAGCAGCCCCGCTTGCTTTGCGGCAGCCCCCCAAGTCTTGCAGCAAATTCACTATGGCGACAAACCATCCCGCAACCAGTCGCTGGATATGATTTTGCCTGCTAAGGTGGATGGCACAACGCCCATTGTGATCTACCTAACCGGTGGGGATTGGCATTTGCCCCAAAAACAGCATTATTTACCCAGTGAGACCATTGGTGCGTTATTACAAATGAATATCGGGCTAGTATTAGTACGCCACCGGGTTAAACCCCGGCATAACATGCAACACATCATGCAGGATATAGCCCAGGCCAGCGCCTATGTTTTTCGCCAAGCCAAAAAGTATGGCTACAAAAAAGATAATATCTATTTAATGGGTCATGGTTCCGGGGCCCACTTAGCGGCATTGCTGAATACGGATCAACGTTATTTGGCTAAACACAAATTGAAGCCTACCCAGTTTAAAGGTGTGATCTTATTAAGTGGCATTTACGATTTAACTGACCAGGCTATTGCCTCCGATGAACAATTGGATTTCATCAAAACGGCTATTGGACATGAAAACCAACAACGCAAAACTTATTCCCCGCTTCATCAGGCAAAAAAAACAACACCGCCGGTTCTTATTTTGAGTGCTGAACAAGATTACCCCGGCTTTAATTATCAAGCACAAAACTTTATGTCACGTTTACGAGAAACCGGTAACCAACATGCATTTCATCATGTGATCTCACGGCAAGACCATTACTCGTTAACGCACTTACATAACCCTAAAAATGCAGCAAGACGATATATCAAGTTTTTATTAGGCCTGACCAACCCAGACTCACGCTTTACCCAACTCACCAAAGCACGTCATGCTTGGCATTCCCCGCCCTTATCCACCGAAGATTTTTGGCAAGAAACGTCTTTAGTAAAAACGCATACAATCAATGAACGTTTTATGCGGGATCTTTATCGGTTGTTTAATACTAACTTGCACTTGCTTCGCGCCTGGCCATTAGAAAAGTTTCACAGCATTAATCTGATTGACTATGTTGCCAAACAAAAAGGCCACCCCCTCAAAGATGACGATGTGATTGTGACCACCAATATTCGTAATCAAAAACTGTTCTGGCGTGTGGGGGATATTAAAGCTTACCAACCCCAAATTGTTGTTGGCATTGATAATGAGAAGAATTTATTTAAGCTCACCACGTTCTACCAAACCAAACAAGAGTACTCTTGGAAGCCCCAACCCTTCCAACAACCCTTATCAGTACGGCCCTTAGGTGGCTTTCTTTTCTTTCTAAAACCACCACCAAAAGAATACACACCTGATTATTTTGCTTACTACTCCATTACCGCAGAGGGTTTTGATGTGATGCATGAAGACCCCTTTAAACCGTTACGTGATTTACCCACGAACCTATTTAAAACCGTGGTCTACAGTAATGGCTGCACCTCCTGCCATCGGGTGCGTGGTGTGGGTACCAGTAGCCATCATGTGCGAGCAGACTCCCTAGAACCACACGGTGGTTATGCCTTACCGCTTGAAACCTACTCCCCTTCAGTCTGGAAAGAATTTATTTTCAACCAGAATAAAGTCGCTGACATTATTGGTGTGGTACCGAATACCTTACCCAACGAGACACAAAAAGCGGTTTATGATTTTATTGAAGCGGAGCGTAACAAAAAGCAATAAGAGTTTGCAGGGAAGTTGCCATGCAAACTTTGTTTGTTCGACAGCTTGTTCCTAACGCTGTCTACTACGTATAAAGTGGTCCTTTGTTTTTATATTTTTTGTTTACTACTCCCGTAGTAAAGGTTCTTTTCTTTGCTTGTCCAAAGAA
>CAZPAE010000305.1:0-4427 GCA_964584455.1 uncultured Thioalkalispiraceae bacterium | reverse complement strand
AAGTGAGGCCCGATCAACCACCAAACGATATTTAGTATTGTAATTACCAAAAGTCTGGTTGGTTGACACTGGATCAGTAAAACTCCCTGTCGCTAACCGTACTGCCGCTTTCCAGCCGGGAGTGATTTTGGCCTTCAGGTTCAAGCGTGCACGAATCCGAGCCCGATCACGGTCTTCTGTAGTATTAAAGGTGGCATTTACGCCTGCTGCATTTCGGCTACCTGCATCATTAATTGCTTGATAGTCAAAATAAGCTCCTCCACCATCCGGAAACGAATCACTCTGGGCACGGATGCGAATATCACCGCCAATGGAAATACGGTCAATCCAGGTCGGTACCACACCTGGAATACCCCAACGTTCTTGTTTCGCTTTGGCAAGAATATCTGCTGTCACATCTTCGGTTAAGTCGGTGCGCACTTTCTGACGGATCTCTTGTTTGACTGCCTCAGGGACATAAGGCACACGTACCGTACCTGGTGCAACCTTTTCTTCTTCCTCTTGTGAGGGGGCTGCATCTTGTTCTACCTCGGACGTAGCTGTGGTTTGTGCTGCTTTTTGAATTAACTCATCAGCTTTTTCACGGGTTAACACACCCTGCTCAACCAGTGCTTCAATTAAATTCATGGTCGTGGCATCAATTTTCGGTGACGCCAGCTCTTCAGCCCAAACATATGGTGTCGCTAAATTCATAGCGACCAATGCAGCAACAATATTCTTCTTATACATTCAATTCTTTCCCGGTTAGTTACTTATTATCCCTACCCCAGCATCTTTACAAGCGCGATGTAATCCTTAACAACACAGGTTGTGGTAAATCAAAGGGTGGTGCCTGACTTAGTACTATGTCTTTCGATAAGGCCTTTTCAATAGCCGAATCAATATTGGCTTCACCCGTGCTACTTTGTAGCCGTACCCTGGTTACCTTGCCGTCCTCACTGATCCAAATAGCCATGACAATCGAATAGGTTTTTTCACGAATCAGATCAATGTTACTTAACTCTTCATGAATACTGGTTTGCAACATATGGCTATACCAACCAAATCGACCACCCTCAAGTAGACCACGACCACCCTTTCGGCCAACTAAACCGAATCCATCACTGCCAGCACTACCATCGGCATCAACCCCTAAATCACCGGGTGGCGGCTCATCAGACATTTCCGGCATTTCTGGTTCGGGTTCCGGTAAATCAACCTTTTCTTCTATCTCTGGTTCGGGTGGTGGTGGCTCTACTTCAGGAGGCGGTGGTGGTGGCGGTGCAACAATCGATATTTGTTGCACTGTCTTTTTCGGTGCTAAATCATCTTTATTCAATTGTGAAATAACAAAGTAAATAACAAGCGCCGTACTGATTAACACTAATGACGTGCCAATAATCACGGGTGCATGACGCATGTATTTTTCCGGTAATGCCACTGCCTATTCTCATTCTAAACTATGTATTGAAGTCTATTTATTTCACGAGTTTTTTCGTCACCAGACCGATCTGTGTTATCTCTAACCGCCCGGCAATATCCAACACATCAATAATTTGCTGATAGGCAACACTGGCATCACCTTTTACCACAATCGGCAAGCTCGGATTGACTGCCTTATACTGGCGCAACAAGCTTTCTAACTCCTGAATAGTGACAGGATAAGTATCCAAAAAAATCGTTCCATCAGCGGTAATCGTAATGGCTTTAGTGGTTGGTTTACTTAGGCTTGGGGTAGCACTGGCCTTAGGCAAATTCACCATAATCCCTTGTACGGTTGCTGTGGTCATAATGATAAATATCACCAATAGCACATAGGCCAAATCTAGCATTGGTGTGATATTAATATCATCATACGGTTCATTATCTTCTTGGACTTGCATTCCCTATACCTCAGGCTTATCGGCCACTGTAGTATTCGCCTACCCGCGTAATAAACTCATCAATAAATACGCGCATATCTGCATTCATATCTTTAATTTGCGCGCCTAGATAGTTGTATCCAAATAGGGCTGGAATTGCTACCGCAAGACCGGCGACGGTTGCTAATAGTGCAGCGGCAATACCTGGCGCAATCGCATTCACGTTCACATCACCACTGGCGGCAATGGCAGCAAAGGTAATCATTACGCCCACAACCGTACCTAATAGCCCCAAGAATGGACCACCACTAATAGCAATGGTTAACAACACCATTAGCTTATTAATTTTTTGCGACTCACGTACCATGGTGGCATCCAGACCGGCACGAATTGCCTCTAGAGATTGGTTTGATAAATTCATGCTGGTTTGCGCCCCCACTGCCTTGCCAACACGTGCTTGCACCTCTTGAATACCGCGATGATAAATACTATAAAGCGTCGAGCTTTGATAATGGTCATGTTTACCAAAGAATGCTTCCGCCACTGGCGAGCCATGCAGTTCATTATTATCATCAGCTTGATCCAACTTGGATGGATCACCACTACCTAAACGAATGTAGTCTTGTTTAAAGGCATCATTATCTTTACCAATACGACGCAAAAACATGGCTTTCATAGCCATCAAAATCCAGCTAATAATCATCATCACAAACAAGATCACAATCACTACCCAACCATCCACGGTAACATTTTTCATGATGACGCCGAAATAAGATGATTCACTACCACTAAGCATTCTCACTACTTTCATCTTGACCGTAGACAAGAATATTACTGAGCACAGCTTCATTTTTTGCGCGCAAAGCAATCCAACCCGGTGTACGAGCCAAGTTAGAAATACTAATTTCATCCAGGTCAGCAATGAGAAAACCATTGGCACTCGGGCTAGAACCAATCATTTGCACTGCATTGACCGGCGCAATCAATGCATCCGCAGCAGCTACTTCTTGACCATCCACATAGAGTATTAAACGATTATTGCCGATCACCATCGCCACATGTTGCCATGTATTGGCCACTAAGGCTTGGCCTCTCACATCGCTAATGACTTGACCACTATTGATAACTTTTACATAAAGTCCTGATGCATCATGGCCCAATACAACATGATCTTGTTCGGTTCCCGACCAGAAAATAACCGCATCATTTTGTATGCCTGGAGTACGAATCCAGGTTGAGAAAGAGTAACCAGTTTGCACATTAATCGATAAATTGATTTTGTTTGCTAAGCGGATACTGGATGTTCCGTCTAGCTTAATGCCAGAACCGATAAGAGAGGTAGGTAAGGCTTCTGCTCTAGAGTATTCGATATGGTTAGCATAAGCGGTGCTATCGTGAAGGAATGTTGCCCCTTCCATAAAGTGATAGGTTGCCACCTGGTTTACATCAAATGTACTGGCTATATCAGCTGCACTCACTGCAGCAGAGTTACCATAGTACATCCAAAAAGATTCCGGTGCCGCAGCCGAGGCAATGTTTGGCATATTGACCCATATCAAGGCGATTTCATTAACCTGATCGAATTTCTCAATATGAAATTTCAGCGGGGTCTTATCATCTTTTGCCACAAACCGTAGGTCACTCCCATCGGGCTTTACGTCCAAGAAGTAACTAAAATTACCTGCATGTAATCTCACCAAGACAGGCACTTCATTAATAGCTTCGCCAGCACCTGTTTTTGCGGTATCAATGGTTAATTTTTTCCGATATGACCAACCCTCATCCCACCAGGCATGAGACAAGCTTGGTATCGCTAAAAATAATAGCGATATTAGTACTGATATTTTTTTCATACACCCACCCTGCAAAACCGAAAATAGTTTGTATCTATTATGTTACGTAAAGATGACAGCCGTGATTTAGCGCACAGAGCGACAAAAATATGTCATGATTTTGTCGCTTAAAATTCATAACTTAATTTTGCATGCCAGCGCACATCATCCTTCTTGATGGTTCTATTCTCTTTTAGTGCAATAGCCCCATCCAATTCTGCCATCCAATGGTTAAATACTTTCGCTCGCAAGCCTATTCCTGTACTTGATAAGTCAACCCGATTGTCCTCACCGGGCAGGGACTTTAATCGATCGGACATCCCCACATCATAAAAAGCAAATAATCGAAAATCATTCACATCCTGAGTACTTTTAAATAAATGTGGACTAACCAACTCAACAGAACCATAGAACCCAGTATCATTTAACACTTGCGACTCATAGTAACCGCGCACACTGTTTGCACCACCAAAACTAAATTGCTCATTATTAACTAAAGGTGAAGTAGCAAACTGCCCATCAAGGCGTGAATGCATCTCCACGCCATTATCAAAATTATATTTATAACTCAGACCTGCGGTGAAATAGATAAAACTTGTTTTAGAATTTGACCTTTTAGCTAAAAACTCTCTTCTTTTAGCGTTTATGGGTAACCCAAAAATTGCGCTTAGATTGTATTGAAACAATGATTTCTTGCTTACCATCGAGCCATCATAACGAACGTTACCAGACCAATAGGAAATAGGGAAAGTGG
>CAZPAE010000304.1:0-4440 GCA_964584455.1 uncultured Thioalkalispiraceae bacterium | reverse complement strand
TGACAGCATCACCGGATAAGTGCATCAGTGCACCAGATGCTGCATCAACTTGTGAGTAATTGATATTTTGCACGGTCTCGCGCACCACGCGATTGAGGCGATCATAAGCCAGTAACTCTACACGGTCATCTGGGTTAGCATAGCCCTGCGCTTCGCTAATCAATGCTTGTAAATTACTATTTTCATCTACTGTAGCGCTTAGCGCTGTAGCATATCGTACTTGCCGAGTAATACTACTATTGCCATCATATTCCCATGTAGTTAAATAGTTTAAAGCATCAACTTGCCCAATTTGATTACCGACTTGGTCATAGTATTTGAAGATACTATTCCCATTAGCGTCGGTTATTTTAATTTCGTTGCCTAACGCGTCGTAATATCTTCGCTCAACCAATGCTTGGGTTCGTAGGGCATTGTTCCGATCAAACACCAACACAGATTTAGTATGTGACTCAATAACCCTGTTATTGGCATCATAAACTTGTCGCATCTCTCGATATTGAGATGCATCCATTTCATCTATAGTTGCCGGATCAGGAATCGCTGTTAAGTCGATGGATATAGGAACAGGGTGCGCATAGGTACGTTTAGCAAGCTCATTGCCTGCAAGATCGTATTGTGCAGTATGTAGATACCGTTCCGCATCTACCACTGCTACTTGTCTGTTATTACTATCATAGTAGTAATAAGTTGTATCACCATTGGCATCAGTTTCTGAAAGCAGGTTCCCCCGTGCATCATATTGCTTAGTTTCAATAGGTACCGCATTCTGTATTTGACCGGAGACCGTATCATAGTAATCCACAGACTCCTTAATAGTTTGCGACAACCGATCTAATTTATCATAAACGAAATCAGTCACCCGTTCTTCTAGTGCACCAAGTGCTTCTATGCTTTGTGTTTTATTTCCTAAGGCATCATAACTATATTGATTAATCACATATTCATACTCTGGTTCCCCACCTGAGTTTAATTGTGATTCAACAATGCCAAGTGAATGGCTTACCCCAAGACCTTCCTTATATAAGGTAAATATTTTTCCGGCATTGCTTACAGCACTCATAAAATCACCGGTAGAACTATTATTTGGCAATGCAACTTGCTCGATTTGCCCCCAATCAGTTTGCCCCGATATATAGCGCTTCGCATAGATAGTACTATTTTCGTGCCAAATAGCTGTTACATTATCGTTATCATCAACTAATGTCTCCAGTTTATGCACACCTGTACTACCATCGGTTAAAGCATGTGTATTAACACCAGTAAATCCTGGTGAAACCTTAGATACATAAGCCTGGGAACCATAGGGGATACTTGTTTCTACATCTGCCCAAGATAACCATGTTGTTCCAGTTGAATCTACAGTCATATCAGTGACAGCGAGATCGGTCGCGGTATGCACTAGCAGATGATCAGCCCATGTTTCAGTTGCAACATCAAACCGTCTTAGGTAAAGCTCACTTAACCCTGTAGTGGTATTATCATAAACATACGACACATAAATATCGCCATTTTGGGTAACAAAGGAATCATAATTCTGTGCAGATAATCCTCGGGGGTTGTCCAAGAGACTAGTTTGATTAAATACAGTGTCTTGTATGTCAACCCACGTATCGGTACTTTGTCGATAATAGGCCATAGCCAAATGATTAGTACCAGTAGTAGCAAGACCCGTCGTCCAGAACAAGGCAATGTTTCCTTGTGAATCAACTGAAATATTGGGTTCACCTACGATATTGCTACCTTGTGTTGTTGGATCATATTCAGTCAAGCTCTCCCAGCCTGAAGAGGTGGAGTACCTCAAAATACTTACTACGCCACTGACGTTACTCGCCACATAAAAATTACCATTATCATCGGCTGTCACATTAAAAGAACTTGAGTTTAAATTGAGGTTAGAGGGAACAAGCATATGATTACTCCAACCATTTGTTGGTGTATATACCCTGTACCCTATTCCAGCTAAACCATAATGGTATACAGCCAACACTTCATTAGCATTATTAACGCTTATATCGTGCTGATGTGCAGCAGTCCTATCTAATGAAATTGAATCTTGTAATGGATCAAGCCAACCTTGGCCTTCCACATATTGGATAACATGAGAAAAATTTAATGATATATTGACACTATCCCCGGCACGAACCGTTGCATAAGCATTACCCAGCTGATCAAATTCAATTTCTTCTATACTGACGGTGTATGAGTCTTCAAAAAACGTCAGTGGTGTTGACCAGGGCGTAACGGTGCCTTGACTGATATCTCTTATAGGGTTTCGCTCTTCAATAAGCCGATTATTAGCATCATAAATACTTTCGACTGGTGTACCATTTTTATCAATATGAAAACGTATATTACCAATGGCATCATAGGCAAAGCGTTCTATATTTAGCTCTGCATCAGTAATAGTCACTTTGCGATTTAGTACATCAAACTCGGTAAGAGTGTGGCGATCATGACTGGTATCTACAACCCAATAAGGTTCTGCTGGCACAGGTAGCCCCAAATCAGGATCATAAACACTTGGTTTTACAGACTCACTATAGGTACCAATAACTGAATTAGCATAATTGACTGTGTCAGTGATGTTGCCACGTGCATCATAATTTAGTGAAGTCACATATCCGGCAGGATCAATCTGCAATGTTGTTCTATTTAGTTGGTCATAATAAAAATAACCTGTGTGACCGTTAGGGTCAGTTGTTTTAACAATATTACCAAAGGCATCGTAATCGGTTTGGGTACGTCCATCTAAAGGATCGATAGCTGCGGTTTTACGATTGAGTGCATCAAATTCCTGTGTAGTGGTATACAAAGCTTTCAGTGCTGCTTGGTCCGCTTGGCTTAAGGCCGCCGCACTGGTGGCATAGGTTAACCGTGCCCGCTCGGCTTGGGCCCAGGCACTATCACTAGTGGCTAATTCGATACCCCGTGGGTCGATAATGGCAATTTGATTATTAAACTGATCATATTGATATTCTGTGGTGGCTGCTTCAGGGGTACCAAAAGCGAATATTTCTGTTATGACTCTTCCTAAGTCGTCATATTCACGATGAATATGACGTTGTTCGGGCAAACCTTCGGCCTGGATAGTTTCAATTAAATTACCCAGTTGATCATAAACGTAGCGTGTTTGGATACCTGCCGCCCCATCGATTGACGGGCTAACCTCTAAAACCAATCTATCTTGATTATCATATGCATATTCAGTAATACGATCGCCTGAGACCATATCAGTATCTGCAACAGGATCTGGAGAATGATATGCCCATAAAGGATCATCACCACTCGGCAATAAAACTGCATTCATATAGGTGGTTTTAAAGCGAAGATTGCCTCGTGCATCATAGTCTGAATCAACCACATACCCCATAAAATCAATGTAACGGGTTTGTCGATTAGCCGCATCATAGCGAAAATACTCAACATCACCATTACGGTTGGTATGACTAACCACATTGCCTACTGCATCATATTGATACGATTCTGTACTTTGTATTGCGGTATTCAGCGCATAGGTTTGGGTGCTCACCCGACCTAAAGCATCATATTGCGTTTGTGTAATTTGATCCTGTGCGGACTGTGGATTCACCCGTGCCGCCAGTGCGACTTCAATTTGTTGTGTACTGGGTGATAACAGTGTTGGTGATAAGGCAATGGCATCATAGTACACGGTTTGCCGTGTTTGTTGGCCATTGTTATCGTACTCAAATGCGGTGACATAGCCTAAGGCATTCACACGGTACTGCAAACGGTTATCGGTATCGTAAATGAAACGGGTCAGTTGATCTGTATTGGCATCATAGCTGCGCAGTGCCATGAGCTCGGTCACACTGCTGTTATCGGTGAGTGTGGCACGCTCAGCCGCACTCAGCAACACACCGTAGGCAATCACATGGGTTTGATTCCCGTTGGCATCATACCCGTATTCACTCACGCCACCGACCGCATCAATGTGAAACCGTAATTGATGCTGGGCATCATACACAAAGCGGGTGGTTTGTGCTTCCGGTGTCCCCGCACCCGCCACTTGGCGTACCACATTGTCATGGCCATCATAATAATAGGTGGTCGTAATGGCTAAATCATTGGGATCCACCATCATCTGGGTACGCCGACCAAGGCCATCGAATTGATACGACGTGGTGCGTGCTTCGGGGGTGCCGGCCCCTTCACTGGTTTGAATCACCTGCCCACGACTATCATAAGTATATTGGGTACGCAGGTTGAGGCCGGTGGGGTCCACGGCAGTTTCAATGACGCGTCCGTTCGCATCGTAGGTGGTGTGGGTTACGGTGCCATTGGCATCGGTTTGCGTGAGCACCCGACCGTGGGCATCGTAGGTGGTACTGGTGGTAATGGCCAGGCCGTTCGTATTGGTGACCGTGGCCCCGGTGGCATCGGTATAACTTTGCGGGTCAATGAGGGTTTGCATCACGC
>CAZPAE010000303.1:3370-4444 GCA_964584455.1 uncultured Thioalkalispiraceae bacterium | reverse complement strand
CACGTCCATGTGGCCGCACGGCCTTGGAAAAAGTTATTGTCCTGACTACTGGCAGTCGAGCGCCCAAGGGAGAAGGTGAAATGAACACAGGTTACGAGAAACTTAGCAAGTTTATTTAAAGGCAAAAAGATGGAATGGGAAACGGTTATTGGTTTAGAAATTCATACCCAGCTGGCCACCAAAAGTAAAATTTTTTCTGGGGCATCGACGGCTTATGGTGCAGTACCGAACACACAGGCTTGTGCGGTTGATTTAGGCTTACCTGGGGTATTACCGGTATTAAATAAAGAAGTGGTGACCATGGCTATTAAATTTGGTTTAGCCATTGGAGCAAATGTATCACGACATTCGGTGTTTGCACGCAAGAATTATTTCTATCCTGATTTACCCAAGGGTTACCAAATTAGTCAATACGAATTACCCGTGGTGGAAAAAGGCGAGATTACTATTGAGCTTGAAGAGGGGGAACAAAAGACCATTGGTATTACCCGTGCGCACTTAGAAGAGGACGCCGGTAAATCACTGCACGGTGATTTTCAAAATATGACCGGGATAGATTTGAATCGTGCTGGTACACCGCTATTAGAAATTGTCTCTGAACCAGACATGCGTTCGGCAAAAGAAGCCGTTGCCTACATGAAGAAGATCCATGCTTTAGTGCGTTATCTTGAGATCAGCGATGGCAACATGCAAGAAGGCTCATTCCGATGTGATGCGAATGTATCAGTTAGACCCAAAGGGCAAGCAGAATTTGGTACCCGTGCCGAGCTAAAAAATATTAATTCATTTCGGTTTGTGGAGCGTGCCATTAACTTTGAGGTGGAACGACAAATTGATTTAATTGAATCCGGTGGTGAGGTAGTACAAGAAACTCGCCTATATGATTCGGATAAAAATGAAACTCGGTCTATGCGTTCAAAAGAAGAGGCCATGGACTATCGTTATTTTCCTGATCCAGATTTATTACCATTAGTTATCAGCGATGAAGATATTAAAGCAGTGGAAGGCACCATGCCAGAATTACCCACTGAGAAACAGGCTCGTTTTGAAAAAGATATGCAGTTAAGCACTTAT
>CAZPAE010000303.1:1522-3337 GCA_964584455.1 uncultured Thioalkalispiraceae bacterium | reverse complement strand
AACGGCAGATCGCGAATTGGCCGATTATTTTGAAACGGTGGTTGCAGGATCAGGTGAGGCGAAATTAGCGGCCAACTGGATTATTGTGAATTTATCCGGGCGTTTAAACAAAGAAGATAAAACCATTAGTGAAAGCCCAATATCCGCAACCATGCTTGCGGGGATGATTAAACGCTTAGCCGAGAATGTGATTACATCCAAGATGGCAAAAGAAGTGTTTGATGCAATGTGGGATGGCGAAGGTGATGCCGATACCATTATTGAGAAGCGTGGTTTGAAGCCGGCGGACGCTGGCGAGGTGGAAAGATTCATTGATGAGATTATTGCCAATAACCCAGACCAAGTCGCGCAGTTTAAAGCGGGTAAAGAGAAGGTGATGGGCTTTTTTGTGGGACAAGTCATGAAGGCGAGTAAAGGCAAAGCCGATCCCGCCCAAGTGAATAAACTATTGCGCGATAAGCTAACGTCATAACCTGCTATTTTGCACACAAGGTTTTACTATACTCATGCCTGATAATGACACACTGCAACGTTTTTTATTTGATCAAACACCGATTCGAGGCGAAATTGTTCACTTAGATGCTACTTGGCAAGCCATCTTAGAGCGCCATGAGTATCCGGCGTTAGTACGCGATATCCTCGGTGAAATGATGGCAGCAGCGGTACTCTTAGCCGCTAGCCTTAAACTCAATGGTCGTTTAGTGATTCAGTTACAGGGAACCGGCCCCATTAGTTTGATGGTGGTTGAGTGTAGTAATGCCCATGAGTTACGTGGCTTAGCGCACTGGAGTGATTTGCCTGAACAAGGTGATCTTAAAACCTTGGCTGGCGCAGGGCAGTTGACCATTACCCTTGAACCGAAAAATGATCGTGATCGCTACCAAAGTATTGTTGAGTTAAGCGGCGATAACTTATCGGATGCCATCATGAACTATTTACAGCAGTCTGAACAATTAGATACCCGTTTATGGCTAAGTGCCAATGGGCAGCGTGCCGCAGGGTTGTTAATTCAACGATTACCCGATGTAGATCAAGCAGCCGATACCGACGCATGGAATCGAGTGATTCAACTATCGGATACCGTCACACCAGAAGAGCTATTAACGGTGCCAGAATTAAAATTATTGCATCGGTTGTATCATGAAGAAAAGGTTCGGGTGTTTGAGCCTATCCCTGTCTGCTTTCGTTGTTCTTGTTCAAAGGAACGAGTTGTGAATATGTTACGCAGCCTTGGTCAGGCAGAAGTGAAATCTATTTTAGAAGAGCAAGGTAAAATTAGTGTGGCCTGTGAGTTTTGCAACCAAAAATATACCTTTGATAGTGTCGATGTAGAAGAAGTCTTTGCCAGCACAGTCCCACCGAAATCCTCAGGTACACGACATTAATTATTTCTTGCCTTTGCAAATTGTCATCAGTTTAGCTGCTGGTCCTTGGCAAGGATCGGCTTTAAATCTTTCATCCTTTGTTTGCTGAGTCGAGTCTTCGCTAGCACTGTCATTGGTTGGTTCTGCTGGTTCAGTTGTTACAGTTGCTTTTTCTCGTGCCGCTTGGCGAGCTTGTTGTTTAGCTCGCTGTTTCTCAATAGCCTCACGACGTGCCTGTTCCTTTGCTTGTTGTTTAGCTAATGCGTCGCGACGGGCTTGTTGCTTTGCGCGTTGTTTTGCAATGGCTTTGCGGCGAGCTTGTTCTTTAGCACGTTGTTTAGCGATAGCTTCACGACGTGCCTTTTCTTTTGCTTTTTGTTTAGCAAGATTTTTGCGTCGTACTTTTTCTGCTTGGCGCTGCGCTTGTTCTTGTTTCAAGCGTTGACTTTTC
>CAZPAE010000303.1:0-1492 GCA_964584455.1 uncultured Thioalkalispiraceae bacterium | reverse complement strand
TTCTATTTCAGCGCGGATGCGAGCTTGTTGTTCCCTTTTAATGCGTTTTACTTCAATACTTCCCTGCTCGTGACCTCGATCGGCCGCTTTTTGGTACATCTCCATCGCTTTGTTGAGATCCCGGGGTGTGCCTTGGCCTTCTTCATACATGCGGCCTAGTTTCATTAATGCTTCAACACTACCGTTGTTGGCCATTTGCTGTTGAAACTGAAACAAGCTTTTCATGGGATCCTCCTCGGCATGACCGAGCTGGACCATGAATAACAAGAAAAATAAGATAAGATAACGATATGTCATAAATACCAAATGTGCTTCTATCCAGCTGATATGCTAGATAGAAACACCATCTTATCTACGGTATGGTAAGTAGTGCTTTAACGCTGCTATCCATGCTCTTTTTGTTAATGTAACCGATGGCCCCTGGGTTATTTGCGACCCATGACTTTACTGCATCATCACCTGAAATCACAATAGGTGGCTTACCCTTTCCTGAGTAACGCCGCTTGGCCCAATAACGGTTAACTTGCGTTTCAGTTTTACTCATAATGGCTTGGTAGAATTCTTTTTTGGCATCACTACCTGGAGCCTGATCAACCGTCTTAACGCGTATACCATCACGGTGTGTCTTTATTTTATCAAGATACATGTCTGCAATAATATTTTTAGAAATAGATACGGTTTTCGTATCGTTATGTGTGATGATAATTAGTTCTGCTGAAGCGGTGGTGCTTAAACTAAGCAGCGCTAGACTAGCTAAGCTCTGCTTCATTATCCATTTTATATTTTTCATACAACTACCCAGTTAAAATATAATATCAAAAGATGCCGAATACACTTGGCCTTTTTCTGTGCCAGATAACGGATTGTTATAAAGGCCGTATCTGCCAAAGCCACCGCTATCTTCAGGATCAATTTGCATAGCCTCAAACTTAAGTGCTGCAGCATCGGCAACCTCATAGCGTAAGCCCAGAGCAACGGAAGATTGGATAATCGCAAAAGGGCTATCATCGTTGCCTTTATCGATATCAGCATAAGTGATATAGGGCAATACATTACCAATGCGGTAACCCACAGTGGTGTACCATGCATTCTGATCAGGGAATGCAGCAGTCAGATTAGCATCTGTATCCCGTTCTACATATTCGCTATAAAAAACAAAATTATCTAAGTCGATAATGAGCCCTGCACCCACAAAGGAACCATCTAAATCCGTTTGGCCAAAGGCGTCCACTTTGGTAGAGAGTGCACCTAGGCGAAAGGTAATATTTTCAGTACCGATAGAGGCATTAATACCTGCCATGCCATGGGTTTTAAATGAAATAAACGCATCTTTATCTGTGATCGTGTAGCCCGCAGGTGGATTGTCAACAGCAGCAGGGATCGCTCGGCCTTTCGTATTATTACCTGAGCCAGCATATAGTTGGAATAAATAGTTTACGTCATTGACTGTTTTCTGGAAGACTAAGTCTATACCTGAAAAAGAGGTAATTGG
>CAZPAE010000302.1:0-4479 GCA_964584455.1 uncultured Thioalkalispiraceae bacterium | reverse complement strand
AAGCCATGGTCAAGATTATTTAGTGGGCTATGTGGTGGGGGAGGTGAGTGAAGCGACCTTGGTTGCGGCCTTAGCCTCACAACTGCCGACGGTGATGGTGCCCAGTCAATGGGTGTGGTTGGGTGAATTACCGCGGTTAGCCAATGGCAAGGTGGACCGGCGAGCCTTAGTGCCCCCAGAGCAAGCGCAGATAACGTATGTAGCCCCGCGCAATGAGACTGAGGCGCAGTTGGCGACGATATGGTGTGGGGTGTTGCGCTGTGAACAGGTGAGTGTTGAGGCCGACTTTTTTGCGTTAGGCGGGGATTCGATATTGAGTTTACAGGTGATTGCCCAGGCACGACAGCAGGGCATCGTCCTCACCCCAAAACAATTCTTTGAAGCCAAAACCATTGCCAATATGGCGGCGGTGGTAGAGCAAAGTACAACAACACCCAGTAACAATGATGAGAATACGATTAACGTTGCTGATCGTGATCAGCCTTTACTGTTATCTTTTGCACAAGAAAGGTTATGGGTATTAGATCAGTTCGAGCCAGGTAACAGTGCTTACAACCTGCCTTTTGCATTAAAAGTGACAGGTGAGCTAAAACTCAAAGCATTAGAAGCGAGTTTCAATTACCTTATTCAACGACATGAAGCATTGCGAACAAGGTTTGATGTGATTGAGGGTAAGCCAGTACAAACCATATTAACTACCTTAACACTGGCTATTCCTGTGGATGATTTAAGACATATTTCACCGGCACAAAAAAAGGAAAGTGTTCGGGTGTTATTACGCCGCAATTTACAGCGCCAATTTGACTTAGCCCAACCGCCATTGATCCATTTAGGTGTGATCTGGCTTGCACAAGATGAATATATTTTATTGTTTAATATGCACCATATTTGTGGTGATGGTTGGTCCATGCAGCTCTTAATTAAAGAACTACTGCATTGCTACGGGGCGTATTCGCAAGCAAAAACACCCACATTACCGCCATTATCGATTCAATATGCTGATTTTGCTGTTTGGCAGCGTGATTGGTTGCAAGGTCAAGTATTAACTGAACACATGGATTATTGGCGAAATCAGCTAGGTGAATCACAGCCAGTGCTAAGTTTACCACTGGATTATCCTCGTCCCAGTGTTCAAACTTATCGTGGTCAACAATATGATTTAAAACTCTCAAAAGAGTTGACACAAACACTACGCCAGTATGTGCGTGAACAAAGCATGACATCCTTCATGCTATTATTGGCTACTTATCAGTTTTTATTAGCGCGCTATGCAGGGCAAACCGATATTCGAGTGGGGGTGCCTGTTGCGGGGCGTGAACAGCCACAAACACAAGATTTGATTGGCTGTTTTATTAACATGTTGGTGATGAAAGCCGATGTGGATGGTGATTTGACCATTGCTGAGTTTATTCAACAAGTTAAACAAACCGTTATTCAGGCTCACTCCTATCAAGCCTTACCCTTTGAGTATCTAGTTGATAAATTAGAGAAACATCGTGATCTGAGCTATTCGCCTTTATTTCAGGCCATGTTTAACTTGCAGCATGAAAGGACGGATAGTCTGGTTGCAGATGGTGTTTCTATTGACACATTATCAGAGGCCTTTGTCACGGCAAAATATGATTTAATCTTAGTTGTGGTCGATAAAGATCAGTTTATTTTGTCCTTTACCTATAATCGTGATCTGTTTTTCAAGGAAAGTATTGAGCGCTTTGCGCATTCTTATCTGGCCGTGTTGAATGCGATGTTATCATCGCCAACGAAAAAATTAAAAGACATCCAATTTTTGCAGAAGCAGGATTATATCAGGTTAGAGCGATTTAATCAGACACTAACGGATATTGCGACTAGCTACCACAATAAAGATTTCTTATCTCTCATCGAGCAACGCGCAACGAAGCGCCCCAATGACATCGCGGTTATTGGAAAAAATAAAAGTCTTAGCTATCAGGAATTAAATACCAAGGCGAATCAGTTAGCATGTTATTTATGTGAAAAAGGGGTGGGGGTGGAAACATTGGTGGCTGTTGCATTGCCCCGTGATGCTGAACTATTCATTGCGCTATTGGCTATCCATAAAGCAAACGGTGCGTATGTGCCGATTGATTTACATTATCCGAAAGAGCGGATTGAATATATTCTTGATCATGCTAAACCGAGGTTACTAATTACCCAGAAAGGGATGCTTGATACCGTTAATCTACCAAACGAAACAGACTATTTGATATTCGGTGAGCTTGAAAATGCGTTATCGGCTTATGATGGTGCAGATTTGGGATTGTCGGTATGTGAATCACAGTTGGCTTATACTATCTACACCTCTGGTTCTACCGGTAAACCCAAAGGGGTTCAAATATCTAGACTCGCTTTGAGTAATTTCTTACATGCTATGCAAGAGATTTTACAGCTAGACCAAAAAGATCGTTGGTTAGCTGTGACCACGCTATCTTTCGATATTGCAGGTTTAGAGCTATGGTTACCGCTGATGTGTGGTGCCACAGTGATTGTTGCCGATGATCAACAAAAAACTGATGCTAATGCACTAATACAGTTATTAGAACAACATAAAGTAACGGTGATGCAGGCGACGCCAGCGACTTGGCAGGTTTTAGTAAACTATGAAACTGAGCAATGGCCGGGTATGACATTATTATGTGGTGGTGAAGGATTACCTGCATCATTGGCAAATCGGCTGCTTGAGACAGGCGCGAAACTCTATAATGTGTACGGGCCAACTGAAACAACCGTTTGGTCATCTTGCCAGCCTATTAACGAAGCATTAACCTCATTAGCCCCCATTGGTAAACCTATTCAAAACAACCAGTTTTATATTTTGGATGATAACTTGCTACCAGTGCCTATTGGTGTCATAGGGGAGTTGTATATTGGTGGTTTAGGCTTAGCGCGTGCTTATGCGAAGCGTCCTGATTTAAGTGCACAAGCCTTTATTCCTAACCCTTTTATTGGCCATGGTCAGCATCATGCTGCTGGTTCCAGGCTATACCGCACCGGTGATTTAGTTCGGTATACACAGCATGATGAGATTGAATATATTGGTCGGCGTGATTTTCAAGTCAAATTGCGCGGTTTTCGGATTGAATTGGGTGAAATAGAAACGCAGCTTGAAACACATGTGCAGATTAGCTCTGCAGTTGTGAAGCTCATTCACCAGAATGAACAGGCATATTTAGTTGCTTATATTGTTGTATCAGAACAAGGGTTTGATACGACATGCTTACCTGATTATCTAAAACAGCGTTTGCCCGAATACATGGTGCCTAGTTTATTTTCGGTGCTGGAGACGTTGCCGCTAAACAGCAATGGCAAAGTTGATCGCAACGCATTACCGCAGCCTGACTTTTCTCGTGTGGCCAGTTCAGACTTTGTCGCACCAACAACGCCGTTAGCTGCGAGGTTAGTGGATATTTGGCGATCAGTTTTACAGCGTGATCAAATTAGCACGATCGATGACTTTTTTGCCATAGGTGGCCATTCTTTATTGGCGATGCAGGTTGTGGCCAGGGTAAGAGAGCAGTTGAACTATGAGTTAGTATTAAAGGATTTCTTTGAAAATCCAACTATTCTCGGTTTAAGTGAGTTTTTGTCAGCAAAGCAGAGTTCGTCCATATTGTCATTGCCGCCGTTGAATGTACGCAAACCTGGACAGATTATTCCCTTATCTTTTGCGCAACAGCGTTTGTGGCTATTGGATCAACTACAAGGCGGCAGTGCTGAATATAACATCAATGCTGCAGTGAGGCTAAAGGGTGAATTAGATATATTAGCCTTGGAGCAGGCAGTTAGAGAGATAGTTAAGCGTCATGAAATATTGCGTACTCGTTATCAGTCTATTAATGACGAAATACAACAACTTGTTGATGGTGAGGTCAATATCGATGTCCAATATACTGAACTTAACCAAAAACAAGTTCAGCAACTGGATGTTGTGCTGAATCAAAATATAGAACGCCCATTCAATCTTCAGTCTGATTTAATGTTGCGTGTTAATCTATATAAGCTAGAAGACAAACACTACATTTTACAGTTTATTACCCACCATATTGCAGCAGATGGTTGGTCTATCAGTATTGCGGTTAATGAGCTGATACAGTTGTATTCAGCGTATACCAGTGGGGAAACTGCAACCCTGCCAACGTTAACAATACAATATGCTGATTATGCCGCCTGGCAGCGGCAATGGTTACAAGACGATGTGCTGTCATATTATGAAGATTATTGGCATTCACAACTCGCAGGTTGTCCTACCCAAATTGCTTTACCCTATGATTATCCACGTCAGGAAGGGGTAGATGGTAAAGGGGATGCTTATGAGTTTGTTATTCCCCATGCTTTAGCCAAGGCCTTAAAACAGTTGGCTGCAATTCATGGGGTTAGCTTATTTATGTTGTTATTTACTTCCTTTAATGTTCTGTTGCATAAAGAAAAAGGGAGTAACGATATTTTATTAGGTACAGATGT
>CAZPAE010000301.1:0-4494 GCA_964584455.1 uncultured Thioalkalispiraceae bacterium | reverse complement strand
GTTGCTATGTTTTCTAAGTAGTACTGATTGCGGGTGTGATTTTCCGGCACGAGTAAAATTTTAACCACGTTAGGACAAATACGCTCGAGTATGGACTGTATAGCTTGGATGCATAGCGGCATAAATGCCGGATTCAGGTTATTAAACCCGGCTGGGAACAAGTTGGTATCCACAGGGGCAAGTTTAAAGCCAGCGTTACGAAGGTCGACAGAAGCATAGAAAGGTGCAGGTGATTTTAGCCACTGGTTACGTAGCCAAGTTTCAATTTCAGCTTGATGCTCTAAAAGATGAGACTCAAGTTGACGTAATGGCCCGGTTAGTGCCGTCGTTAAATGGGGCACGGCATGTAAATGTTCGATAGTCATGATGCAGTCTGAACCTTCATTTTGGGGTTGAACTTCTAAGAGTAGTTTAGCTGATGTACCACAGGCAATAGGAATGAACCGATTAAATGTTAGCCAGGTTGAATGTAGATAAACGTTATCATAATAGACGCTGTATGCAAAATATCCTATATAATATGGATACTTATAGATTGTTTCTCAAATCTATGTTAAATATTGTACAAGGCTAGAATCAATCTTAAAATAACCAGGTAAGTATCAGGGTATAGAGTAGATGAGGCTAGTTCGGTTCACACAAAATGATATAAGTTTTATGTTTATAAAAAGTAAGCATAAATATAAAGGATAACCACGAGTGTTAGCAGAGAAGGCTATGGATGATGAATTTCAAGGCCTAAAAGTGATGGTCATCGATGACTCTAAGACCATTCGCCGAACGGCAGAAACACTGTTAAAGAAAGTAGGTTGCGAAGTGATTACCGCGACCGATGGTTTTGAAGCATTAGCCAAGATTGCGGATCATCGTCCAGACATTATTTTTGTCGATATCATGATGCCGCGACTCGATGGTTATCAAACTACCGCTTTAATAAAAAACAACAAGGTCTTTAAAAAGACGCCGGTCATTATGTTGTCCAGTAAAGATGGCTTATTTGATCGGGCGCGCGGGCGGATTGTGGGGTCGGAGCAATATTTAACAAAACCATTTACCAAAGAAGAGTTACTTGGGGCCATCAAAAAGCATGTGGCCAAGGCATGACATTGCTTAGCAACACCCAGTAATAAAGTTAAGGAGTATTTACCATGGCAACCGTGTTGATTGTTGATGATTCGCCGACAGAGGTGCATGTCCTCAAAGGTATTCTTGAGCAAGGGGGACATACTGTCAGCTCTGCCGATAATGCCGAGGATGGCATCAAGCAAGCGAAACAACTGAAACCAGATTTAATTTTAATGGATGTGGTGATGCCCGGGATGAATGGTTTCCAGGCAACTCGTGCATTAACCAAAGATCCGGAAACGCAGCACATCCCGATCATTATCGTAACAACAAAAGATCAAGAAACAGATCGGGTTTGGGGTCTGCGTCAAGGTGCAAAGGACTATGTGACAAAACCGGTAGATAGTAATGATTTGTTGTCAAAGGTTCAGTCTGTACTTTAAATAGAAATAACTATGGAAAATACAGCCACGACAACACCCTATGATCTTATTAAAGAAATAGAAGCACGAAGTCGAGCTCGTGCAGTAGGTTTACCTCAACAAGTTGAAGTGCGGCGTACATGGTCTGGTATCGGCTTTCGTGTTGGGGATTTGTTAATGGTGTCATCGTTAGGGCAGGTGAGTGAGATTTTAATACTGCCGAGTATGACTAAAGTACCTCACGCAAAGCAGTGGGTGAAAGGGATTGCCAATATTCGCGGTACATTGTTACCCGTGATTGATTTACGCGGGTTCATTGAAAATATACCGACCGGTATTGAGCGGCAGACGCGAGTGCTAATAGTGCATCATGACAAATTATCAGCAGGTTTATTAGTGGATGAAGCGATGGGGCTTCGCCATTTTTTTGATGAAGAGCGTGTAGGTGGTTTATCCACTTTACCAAGTGATTATAGCGATTTTGTAATTGGTGGATATAAACAAGCGAATACCCAGTGGGGTGTGTTTAATATGGAAAACTTGGTAACACATAAACGCTTTATGGAAGTTGCTGCTCGCCAATGATGGAGGAGCACGACGAAAGTCGTGGGTTGAGTGTGTGACAAATTCTCGAATAGCAGTAGTTTGTACACTAGGAGTTAAAACATGAAATTGAAATTGAGTGACGGATCCGCTTTTAGTTCAGGCGGTATAATGCTTATCGTCATTGTCCTACTAGTGTTTTCTTTATTGGGCATGGGTTATTTCTTTATCCGAAGTGGTCAACAAGCGGTTGATGATCAGGTTTATATTCAGCGTATCGGTGAACAAAAAGTTTTATCACAAGAATTGGCGAAACTCGCTTCACAGGCGTCGCGCGGTGAGCTAGATGCGTTTGCTGAATTACAAGCAGCACGTAACAAGTTTGACGATATCCTCAAATATCAGGTGCGAGTATCGGGTAATTTGGCCGCAGTAAAAACACTGCGTCAAGACTGGGCAGCATACAGTAAGAATATTGATACTATTTTACAGCGTCGTGAAGTAGTGACCTCGATGCGGACATACATCAACAGCATTAACGAACAAATTCCAACCCTGTTAGCCGTATCAGATGAAGTGGTTGCCACCATGACGGAACAAGGTGCACCGGCGGACCAGGTTTATATTGCTACACGTCAGCTGATGTTAACGCAGCGGATTTCCAGTAACGTATCGCGGGTATTAGAAGGTGGTGAAGGGGCCGTGACGGCTGCTGACCGCTTTGGTCGTGACGCGGCGTTATTTGGTTCGGTTATCTATTCTATGTTGAATGGTAACCCGGCGAAGCGGATTCAGAAAAATCTTAACCGCAATGCCAGAACTAAACTAGAAGAAGTACAAAAACAATTTAACCAGATTCGAACCCAAGTAGGCGCTATCTTGGATAGATCGCCTGAGATGTTCCAAGTATCCGGTGCGGCAGAAGAAATTCTTGCTTCATCAACGGAAGTACTATCTAACATCGAACGCACGAGTCAGTCTTACAACAAGATCATTACATCACGTTACGAACCTTTTGCTGCTTATACTATGGGTGTGTTAGCAGTGAGTTTTGTTATCTTGCTCGGCTTCCTTTACATGCGGGATTCACGTCGAACCTTGATGAATACAGAATCGCAACGCCGCACTATTGAGGAAACCAATAAGCGAAATCAAGAAGCGATTCTGCGATTACTTGATGAAATGGGTGACTTGGCAGATGGTGACTTAACCGTACAAGCCACAGTAACCGAAGATATTACCGGCGCTATCGCGGACTCTATCAACTACGCGATTGATGCGTTACGTAACTTGGTACAAGCCATTAACGAAACAACACAACAAGTATCTTCCGCGGCACAGCAATCGCAGGCCACGGCCATGCATTTAGCAGAAGCTTCCGATCATCAGGCACAACAAATTACCGGTGCATCGTCGGCAATTAACGAAATGGCGGTGTCGATTGAGGCTGTATCGAGTCACGCTGGTGAACTGGCTGAAGAAGCGAATAAATCGGTTGATATCGCAGTGCGTGGTAGTGAGGCGGTGCAACGTACCATTCATGGTATGGATAGTATTCGTGAACAAATTCAAGAGACGTCGAAACGGATTAAACGTCTGGGTGAATCATCACAAGAAATTGGTGATATCGTTGAATTGATTAATGACATTGCGGAACAAACCAACATTCTGGCATTGAACGCAGCGATTCAGGCGGCCATGGCCGGTGAAGCGGGTCGTGGTTTCGCGGTTGTTGCGGACGAAGTACAACGACTTGCTGAACGTTCAGCCGATGCGACCAAACAGATTGAGGCGCTAGTGAAAGGGATTCAATCTGATACAAAAGAAGCGGTATCCTCAATGGAATCCAGTACCTCGGGTGTAGTACAAGGTGCGCAATTAGCACAAAATGCGGGGCAAGCGCTGGAACAAATTGAAAATGTATCCAAACACTTGGCAGATTTGATTCGAAACATTTCAGATTCTGCCAAGCAACAAGCCAGTGCTGCGAATAATATTTCTGACACCATGAACGTGATTCAGGAAATTACGACGCAAACCTCGGCGGGTACAAACGAAACAGCGGCTTCTATTGGTAACCTAGCGGAATTGGCAAACGAACTACGCCGTTCTGTTGCCGGTTTCAAATTACCAGGCTAATCGCATTAGGGATAAGCGCTGTTGGTGGCTATGCATAAACAAGTGCAAACACAAACATCTTGGCAATATATGGAAACGCCGAAGATGGATGACCTTCTTTTTCAACAGTGGGTAGAACTACTGGAGAAACGCACGGGTATGGCATTACCGGAGTCCCGTAAAACGTTTCTTATTACTAACCTGCATACTCGAATTCGTGAGTTAGGGTTTGATGGTTATGAAAGTTATTTCCACTATATCACCAATGGTTCAAGAGGCCAGGTAGAGTGGGAATGTTTAGTTGATCGATTAACGGTACATGAAACACGTTTCTATCGTGATATTA
>CAZPAE010000300.1:0-4494 GCA_964584455.1 uncultured Thioalkalispiraceae bacterium | reverse complement strand
TACGGTACAATGCACTTGAGAATGAAGGTATACCCATTGTTAACCAAACAGATATTTACCGTTTAGAAATATATCAGAATGTTCCTAATTTAGGTGAAGTGCTGATTGCGCAAACTCAAGGTGAATTTGCTTGGCGTTATGTTGGCGGCGATCGATATTTTGAAAAAGACTTAAATACATTTAGTAGTTCCAATCAGCTTCATCTCTCCGGTACCGATCCGCTTACCGACAGTGTCGAGTTCTATTTATGGAATGGCGACATCAATACCCCCGAAAATCAGATACCTATTGCTCTAGCTGAGGATACAACAGGGCAGACTATGGTGAATTATTGGGTTGCGGACTTGGCTAATTATAATGGTGACTACAATTACCAATACGTAACCCGTGATGTTGATGGGAGCATCCTTGAACAAGTACGTGGTCGCCTAAGTCTGGGTAGAAACAATACCATTTATAATAAAGAAGTCTACCAACAAGCTTACAATAATGGTGAGCCACTTACCCAAGCGCAATTACAATCTTTAGTTGATCTTAGAAAAGTTGTGCGTAGTCAAGAATATAATGCTTTTGGTGAAATTATTAGTGAAACCGATGGCCGTGGCTATGCCTTGGCTTATCTAGACAGTGATTGGGCCCAGGCTGAGCGCACCAGCTTGGGTTACAGCACTTTAGCACAGGACTTAACTGATACAGAACGCCAAGCATTAATGGATCGTTATACCACCCGCACCCAATACAATGAGATGGGGCTGGTAGATCGTAAAGTTTCACCCATGGTAGACATTACCACTGAGCGTGGTATTCAAACTCAAACCCAACCAGAAGAGCGTTACTATTACGATGCTTTAGGCCGCGCTATTGCTAAGCGCGATGCTAATTCAATTTTTTATGACAATTACTATACCGATAATATTGATCGCGCCTATTACACCTCAACCCGTTATGATAGCGCAGGCAATATGATTGCCGATTACTATGCTGACTACGATAACGATCAATACGAACACGATGCTGGTCGAGTGTATGGCTATGATGAATTTGGTAATCGACGCTATCAGCAACTTATCCTGGATACAAATGAACGCCTGGAATATCGGTATGATGATAAGAATCAATTAATCGAATTAACACGCCCGACAGATATTAGCTTTAATAATGTGGAGCGTATCGACCGCTATACATACGATGAAAGAGGTCAACGTATCACTACTACTAATGCGCTTGGTCATCAAATGTCGACCTACTATGATGCACAAGGTCGTGTCATTAAAACCATCAGTTACGATGGCATCATTACTGATTATAAATATGTACTCAATGGTAGTGGTTTTACCAAGATCACCGGTAGTTATGATGACGAGCACCGCTATCGTACTGTCGAAGATCAGTTAGATTACTTTGGTCGATTGATATCACATACCGATCTGCAAGGCCGGGTGACAAACTATGATTACAACCAAGCCGGTTGGCTTACACGTCAATACAATTATGCGACCAGTCAAGACATCAATTTCAATTATTATATGAATGGCTATAAGCGTGAAGTTATTGATAATGGTGTCAATTCGCGCGCTTATTATGAATATGATGACAACGGTAACCGTACTTTTGAACACTATGTTCGTGATGGCGTTGAATATCAGCGATCCACCGCTGTTTATGATGCACTTAACCGCGTACTCACCATCGCCGATCCAAGTTTAGACGTTAGCACACCGAACTACCGTATTGACTATGAATACGATGCCAATGGCAATCGTATTCATACCGCATCCAGTTTCCAAGTGGATACTGGCACCCAGACGCAAGATTTTTGGTATCAATATGATGCCCAGAATCGTTTCATCATTTCCAAAGGGCAACTGGTTAATAATACACGTGGTGATGGTATTGAGGCTGGTACACAAGGTGTTTATGTGACTTATACCGCTGCGGGACAGCGGTCTACAGTTAGAAATGATGATGGTTTATATGAAGTCTATGATTATGCTGTCGATGGTTTTTTAATAAGCATGACGGATAATAATACAGGGGAAATTCGCGCCTTACGTGAAAATTACGATGCTGTGGGAAATGTTGGGCGTACAGTAGAGTATCGGCAAAATGGCGAGTTATTGAATTGGCATGTGTATACCTACACCGCTGATGGTCAGGTTAAGACCGATCAAACCCGGCAGTATAACTCCACCACCGCTGGCCTGTACGATAATACAACCACTTACTATTACTATACCAACGGTCATTTAAAACGTACCCGTACAGAAGGGTCTCCAAATAACCCGGATACAACCTATTTCTATGACTATTGGGATAGTTTAAAACAACGACAAATCATGACCAAGTCCATCGTAAATACTAGCAATGATGACTGGGCACCAGGCTATTCTAATTTTACCTATGATGCCAATGGTCACTTAATCCAGGTTTATGATGAAGGTGCAGACCGTACCTTAAACTATGTACTTAATCATGAAGGCATGATCTTAGAGCGTAACGAGACTTCCCCACAGGCGGGTGGCAATCGTTATCAACGTTTTTATTATATGAATGGTCGTGCAGTAGGTGATGCAGGGACTTACGGTACTTCCCGTGTTGATTACACCAGTCAACTCGCCGAAGCGGAACGTGCCGCAAAACTAAACCAGGATCAACGCGAAGCCGAGCGTTATAAATACGGCACGCCAATTACCTCAGCCGATTTTGATTATAGTTACAACCCGATTAACGGTAACTTGCCGACAGCCGGAAATAATCTTTACACCACCAATGAAGGTGATACGGCCACCACCATCGCCTTGGCGGTATGGGGTGATTCCAGTTATTGGTATTTAATTGTTGATGCCAATGGTCTAACTAACGACCCCAATGCATCAATACCAGCGGGCACACAAATCTCAATCCCAAATGTGCTCACCAACACCCACAACAACACAGACACCTTCCGTGTCTATAACCCTGGTGAGTTGTTAGGTAACACCTCACCAACTCTCCCCGATCCACCACCGCCACCCGATGCCGGTTGTCCCGTGGTCAAGATGATCATCATGGTGGTGGTGATGGTAGTTGTTACCTTCTTAACTGCTGGCGCTGCCTCTACTTACTTTGGACCAATTCTGAGTGCAGCTATCGGTGGGGCAGCCGGCAGTATTGCAGGTCAACTGGTTGGTAAGCAACTTGGTATCGTGGACAACTTTAGTTGGAGCCGGGTTGGTGTTGCGGCAGTGACGGCTGCAGCGGGTGCTTATTTTGGCGAAGCATTTAATACGGCTTCCGAAGCTGCAGCAGCAGGCTCTGCGGCCAGTGCGACGGCGAGCACGACTTCTAATACCTTGACCTTTGGCCAAGCCCTTGGCTATGCGGCGGCTATGGCAGTGACCAATCAAGCCGCTAATATTATCTTCAAACAACAAGATGGCTTCAGTTGGCGCCAATTCCGGTCATCCGTGGCGACCAGTTTAATTGATCAAGGGTTAAGTAGTAACGCAAAACCAGATTACAGCAAAGAGTGGACAGCTGGCGATTTCGCTGCCTCTTTAGGCCGCAACTTGGCGGTGAATGCAATCACCACCAAAGTCGATGCTGTCATTATGGATATCGACAGTAATGAGATTAACTGGGCATCAGCGGCAGCAAGTGCAGTATCAAGCACGGTTCAAGAAGGGCTGCGATTTGAAGCAGGTCGTCAAGAATATCAAGAAGCCATGCGGCAACGATCATTGGCCGTTGAAGCACTAGCCAATGCTGGCTGGACTGTTAGGTATACTAAAGACGGTGGCATACGTGCTGATAAAAATACCCAACCTTATGATACTTCGCGTATTCCTGTTAATCCCACACAACCTGAGGGACCGGTGTTTGATTGGGCCAGTGAGATTCAAACACCAGAACAAGTAAGTGTTGAGGTACAGAGTAATAACCTTCAAGTTGAGGTTAATAACGTTTTGTTAAACCCAGGGTTTGATTATGAAAATGCGCCGAGTATTATTTCAAATTATGTTGTTTATGCTGAAGCAATACAAGATATTCAAGAATCAAATCTCTCAAAAGATGATAAGGTTAAATATATTGGTCAATTAAATACTAATTATGCTATTAACGTGAATCAGCATTTCTTAGAATACGGTAAAGAGCATAATTTAGCATATAGTCTTATGGAAGGATTAGCTAAATTATCAGAAAGTACTTTACTAAATAAGAGCTATGATGGTCGTAACTATGCTGTTCTTAACGGTGTAAAACAGTTTCCACCAGAATTTAACTCATCAGATACGATAAGGTTTGTGGGCCGTGGAGCAACGACTGTTAGTTGGCGTGCAGATGGAAGTGGTGGTTGGATAGCTGTATATCCTGATGAGCGGAAATTTGCACGAATAGAGGGTTTTTCTATACCTAAAAAAGGTGAACTGGCATCTGCTCCATCTTCGTTAGAGTTCTCATTTGGTTTAATGAATTCAGCACATATAGATAAATCATCTGATGCCTTTAAAGAAT
>CAZPAE010000299.1:0-4506 GCA_964584455.1 uncultured Thioalkalispiraceae bacterium | reverse complement strand
CATGGGCTGATAAAGCATGTGGAAACGGTCGTTATCTACCGCATCTTTAACCCGGGCAATCCAACCCATGTCTTCGGCCATATTGGTTTTTTCGCTATCTTCTGCGCTGTATTCGTGTACACAGTTGCGGCCTTGTGATTTGGAAATGTTGCAGGCTAAATCAGCTTGCGACAGGGCTTCATCAGCGGTTTCCGTATCGCTATCGACCATGGTTAAACCGATACTACAGGTGACGTTAATGGTTTGGCCGCTATCGTTAAACCGATAATGCTCAAACATGGTGCGGATATTCTCGGCAACGGGTAAGGCATGATCGTGATCAATGTTATAAAGCAAGATGGTAAATTCATCACCACCGAAGCGGGCTAGTAAATCACCTTCACGAATATTTTTGCGTAATACTTCAGTACATTCTTTTAGCAGTCGATCACCGGCCGCATGGCCTAAGGTATCGTTTACATATTTGAATTGGTCTAAATCTAGATAGAGCAATGCGCACTCAGCAGCACTACGCGCAATACGGGAAATCACCCGCTCGAGTTCACTCTGAAAATAACTGCGGTTATATAAACCGGTGAGTGTATCGTGCTGTGCTTGATAGGTAAGTTCTTGTTCAAAGTGCTTTTGTTCGGTGATGTCGCGTGCAGTACCACTAACCAGCGTGGTGTTACCGTTTTCATCAATCGTGGGTCGGGCGTTAAAGCTGATGTAGCGACGGTTGCCGTTTTTGTCTAAATGTACGGTTTCATATTGGACCAGTTCTTTGCCCGCTAATATTTGTTCAAAAGCAATTTTATCTCGGTCCAACGATTCAGGGGCTTGGAAATCATAAAAGAATCGGTTGAGCATTTCGTGTTGGTTGTAGCCGTAGATATTTTTCACCGCGTTGTTGAGATAAACCCAGCGCCCTTCGGTATCCATGCTCCAGACCAGATCGTGGGCGGTTTCGACCAGATTACGATAGCGAGACTCTGCTTCTAATAGCAGCCGCTCAGCGGCTTTACGTTCAGAGATATCGGCAACCAATAATGTATAAAAGGTTTTGTCATCGCGCTGCATTTGACTGATGCGCACCCACATGGGAACAGAGCTACCATTACGATGACGACCGTATACTTCGTGTTCACAACTGGTGTTTTCCACTTCACAGCCGGAGGCATCAAGGTTAGGAATAAGCCAGCGTAAAGGTTTGCCGCGAATTTCCTGTAAGCGGTAGCCGAATAATTTTTCAGCGGCAGGATTAAAGGTATCAATAAATTGATCGCCATCTAACACAATAATCCCTTCGGCAGCATGGTCAACGATGGCCGTAACATGTGATTCTTGATCCACTAACCGCTTGAATACTTTGCCGAGCATTTGTGTGAGGTAGCCGATTTCATCCAATGATTGTGGGCGTAACCGCTTGGCCAGATTTTTATTACTGGTAGCGCCACTGCTGCTGATCACTTGCACAACAGGGGCAAGTGATTGATGCAAGCTATGACTGGCGGCCAGTGTGGTTAGTACCGCAATAAGGCCAATCAAGCCCCAGGTAACAATAATTTCACTGTCCATAAAACCTGTGCGCCACCAATAGTATTTCAGTAGTACGGCAGTGGTTAGGATGGGTAAGTAAGCACCAATCACTAACATTTTGGTTTGAATTTTTATGTGGACATCTTGTAACCCAACGTAACGGTTAAGGCCGCCGAGTGTCGTGAGGGAATAAAGATAGCCTGGCATGCCAACAAAAATGCCAACAACCAATTGCAATAACATGAACTCTAATAAACCACTGGTAGGATTGACAGGGTCGGTAACAAAACCGGTCCAATGTTGTATGGTTGGTAAACCTAATGCCGCAATTAAATAAAATGCCCAATACTCTGTGGTGAAGCGTTTAATGTGGCGGCGAAGGTTATCAGGAAGTGTATGACCGTAATAATTTTCTGTGTGCCATTCAATAATAGGGCTAGAGAAAGAATGAAAATGCCATGCAACCCAAGCAGTTAAAGCAATATAAACACCACTAAGATAAAGTGCTGTAGATGAACTAGCTAATGTGGATAAATCGACCATCCCAAAAAAGGCAGCAATGCTGTAACCGATGACAGGCATTAATGCAAAACTGGCCGCTGCTACTAAAGCAAGATGTAATTGAATACGCGATAATGTCTGACCCATCTATTCCTAACTTTTTGTTTGCGGTGATTATTATTTACATGGTTAGAGTAGATAGTTATCTGGAACCGAGACACTATCATCATAATGCATGATAATGGCAGAATACCCAGCCCTTATCTAGCTAAGGATGACAAAAATATGAAAAAAAAAGATCCCACATAGCGGTGTTGTTTCGAGCAACTTATAACGCTAACAACACAAGTATTTGAAGATAAAACTAATTTAAAATAAACACCACAAACACAATTTAATCATGGAAAAAACTTCACCATGAAAGTGCATGAAAAAGTTTGTGGTTAGGAGGAAGAATGGTATGCGTCGTCGAGATTTTTTAACCAAAGCAAGTGTCAGTGGTTTATTAGCAAGTACTGCTATAAGCACAGCAAACATTGCAAATGCTGCGCCAAAATATAAATGGAAAATGGTAACCACCTGGCCAAAAAACTTTCCAGGCTTAGGTACCGGTGCCAATACCGTTGCGCGCATGATTAATGAAATGAGTGGTGGACGTATTGAAGTCAAAGTGTACGGTGCAAAACAATTAGTTGGCCCCTTTGAAGTCTTTAATGCGGTATCCAGCGGTGATGTTCAGTTGGGGCATGGTGCAGCTTATTACTGGAAGAATAAAAGTGAAGCAGCACAATTTTTCTCAGCGGTCCCGTTTGGTTTAAATGCGCAAGAAATGAATGCTTGGTTGTATTACGGCGGTGGTTTGGATTTATGGAAAGCCATTTATGCTGACTTTAACTTAGTGCCTGCGCCGGCAGGTAATACCGGTGTGCAAATGGGCGGATGGTTTAATAAGGAAATTAAATCCATTAATGATCTTAAAGGCCTAAAAATGCGCATACCGGGTTTAGGTGGTGAAGTATTGAAACGTGCCGGTGGTACGCCAGTTAGCTTGCCCGGTGGTGAAATTTATACCTCATTGCAATCTGGTGCCATTGATGCAACCGAATGGGTAGGTCCTTATAACGACCTGGCCTTTGGGTTCTATAAAGTGGCGAAGTATTATTACTATCCGGGTTGGCATGAGCCCGGTACCACATTAGAAGCCATTGTCAATAAAAAGGCACTAGAGTCATTACCCAAAGACTTACAGCAAATTGTATTAGGTGCGTGCCACATTGCTAACCAGGACATGTTAGCGGAGTATACAGCGCGTAATAATATTGCCTTAGATAAGCTTGTTAACCAGCATAAAGTCGACTTACGGCCTTTCCCTGATGATGTGATGAAGAAGTTACGCGGTCTATCAGAGCAAGTCGTCACTGAGATTGCCGCAAAAGACAAAATGAGCAAGAAGGTATTTGAGTCCTTTAAGAAATTTCGTGACCAGGCGCAGGCTTGGCACGACATATCAGAAATTGCTTATTATAAATCACGTAAACTTTAAGTGTTTGATCACCGGTAAGTAATGGGCTTGCCGGTGATTAAAACGTAATTATTTTTTCGGCTGTTTATTTTTAGCGAAATAAATTGATTCAAATTGGTTTGGTGAAAAGCCATTCATACGTTGGTTACCAATGAGAATAATGGGTACGCCAGTACCCTTGAGTTTGGCAAAGTCTTTTTTGCCTTTAGCCGATTTATCAATATCGTATTCTTGGTAAGGAATATTGTTGCTAGAAAAATATTTTTTAGCTTTTTTGCATACACCACACCACTTAGCCGAATACATGGTGACAGGCGTCGGGCCTGCTTTGGGTTTAGGTTTGTAAAACCAATCTGGGTTATAAACCACCTCAACGTTTTGGTAAGAGTTAACTTTCACTTCAACAGTTTCAGTTTTGGCGTCGGCCGGAGGGCGATCACCAAAATGCACTTGTCCATTTTCATCGCGCCATTGATAAATTTCAGCGAACGATACACCGGTGGTTAAGGTTAGTGCTAGCAGTAACGTGACGTAACGCGTCATTCTGATTTTTTTAAGTCCAGTGAAGCGGAGTTTATGCAGTAGCGTAATCCTGTGGGTTGCGGGCCATCAGGAAACACGTGGCCAAGGTGGGCATCACAACGGCGGCAATGTACTTCGGTGCGCTGCATACCAAGGGTTTGATCGGTTTCAGTTTCAACAGCGTCGTTGGCAATGGGTTGATAAAAACTAGGCCAGCCGGTACCCGAGTCATACTTAGTATCCGATGCAAACAAAGGTGCACCACAGCACTTACAGGTATATTGGCCAGCATCTTTGCAGTCCCAATATTGGCCGGTGAATGCGCGCTCTGTGCCTTTTTGGCGAGTAACTTGAAACTCTTCATCGCTAAGCATTTGTTTCCACTGCGATTCGGGCTTAGTAATTTTATCTGTCATGGTAGTTTCGTTAATTAGGTGTTGAAG
>CAZPAE010000298.1:0-4509 GCA_964584455.1 uncultured Thioalkalispiraceae bacterium | reverse complement strand
AATAATGAATATAAAAATATACTGCTAATAATGGAAAAGAAGCTAGATAGAATGATATCAATCACTTGTTCTAATGATGTGATGACGTTATCCATCTATTCCCCTATGCATTATTTCTGGCCATATTATATACAATGCTAGCAAAGTGGTAACAAAAGTGCACCATAGTTTAACAAGCTATTGAAAAAATGCACTTTGATGATGCGCTGGTTTTTCGAAAACTGACTAAGTTACTGTTTTACAGTATGGCACAGTCTATGCACAACAGAAATAAGATATTTTCGGATGCACAGTGGAAACCAAGGGTTTAAGGAAAACCAATTTTATGTCACAATTTGCAAATAGGTAACTAGGGTTCCGGCTATTCATATAGTGTCTGGTCCGAGAGTTACCGACCTACCATTTGGTTGACAGACCTAAGGAAGGTTACACGGCGGGATAAAAGCCCGGGAGATTGTCATCAGCATGATGCTGGTTTCTCCTGTGCAAAAACTGCAAGTAGCCATTAAGAGGGTGTGTCAATGAAAGCATTATCAAAATATTTACTCATTAGTCTTTTTCTTTTTAGCTCCACATCTGTTTTTGCCAAAGACAACTTCAAGGTATGTTGGTCCATCTACGTGGGTTGGATGCCATGGGATTATGCTAATAATGCCGGGATTGTTAAAAAGTGGGCTGATAAATATGACATTAGTATCGATGTAGTCCAAATCAATGACTATGTAGAATCCATCAACCAGTATACTGCCGGTGCATATGACGGTTGTACGATGACCAACATGGATGCGCTGACAATTCCAGCTGCAGGCGGCGTTGACTCGACTGGTTTGATTGTAGGGGACTTTTCTAATGGGAATGATGGTGTTGTCCTAAAAGGTAAAAAAGCACTAAAAGATATCAAAGGACAAAATGTTAATTTAGTCGAACTTAGTGTTTCTCATTACTTGTTAGCACGCGGCTTAGAAAGTGTTGAAATGTCTGAAAAAGATGTGAAAGTTGTGAATACATCTGATGCAGATATGGTGGCTGTTTATGGAACAAAAAGCGTCACAGCGGTTACCACATGGAATCCCTTATTAAGCGAGATCGTCGCTATGCCAAATAGTTATAAAGTATTTGATTCTAGTCAGATCCCGGGTGAGATTATCGACCTCATGGTCGTCAATACCAAAACCTTAAAAGAAAATCCTAAGTTTGGTAAAGCCTTGGTCGGTGCCTGGTATGAAATAATGCAAAAAATGAAAGGTAGTAGTGCAGAGGCGAAAAAAATTCGTGAGCAGCTTGGTAAAGCATCGGGTACTGATCTAAAAGGATATGATGCACAGCTGGCGACGACTCAGATGTTTTATAGCCCAGCCGAAGCAGTCAAATTCACTAATGGAACCCAGTTGAAGAAAACCATGCAATATGTTGCTGAGTTTAGCTTTCAACATGGTTTATTAGGCGAGGGGGCTCAAGATGCAAGCTTTATTGGTATAGAAACACCAGCAGGCGTTTATGGTAATAAGAGCAATATTAAACTGCGGTTTGATCCTAGCTATATGAAAATGGCGGCAGAGAATAAACTGTAATTAGGCATTGGCGAGACGTTAACCAATGAAACGCATAATGAACCAATATCCCGGCTCACTTGCAAAGGTGGGTCTCGGGTTATTGCCCTTCATTATTATGCTTATCGCTTATGTTTGGGTGTCGGATCTACGTTTAGCCGTGAACCCTGATGACAAATTGATGCCATCATTAAGCTCGATTGGTCAGGCTGTAGAGCGCATGGCGTTTGAACCAAGCAAGCGAACGGGTGACTATTTATTGCTTGCTGATACTATCGCAAGCCTAAAAAGACTCATTATCGGGGTATTGATCAGTGCCATGATAGGCCTAGTTATAGGTGTACTAAATGGCATAATTCCATTAATCCGTGCCAAGTTATCACCCTTTGTTACTGCACTATCATTAATACCGCCTATGGCTATCTTGCCTATTTTATTTATTGTATTTGGTTTAGGGGAGGTGTCGAAGGTGGCACTCATTGTCATTGGGATTACACCTTTCCTAATTAGAGATATGCAGGCCAGGACGCTAGAGCTTCCTAAAGAACAGTTAATTAAGGCACAAACTATCGGCGCAAATACGTGGCAAATTATTGTCAGAGTCGTGCTACCACAAGTATTACCCCGGCTTTTGTCCGCATTACGTCTATCGTTAGGTGCTGCATGGTTGTTCTTAATTGCAGCAGAAGCCATTGCCTCAACCGAGGGACTAGGTTATCGCATATTTTTGGTTCGACGCTATTTGTCGATGGATGTAATTTTGCCTTATGTGGTTTGGATTACCTGTTTGGCTTATTTGTTAGATTGGTCTTTAAGGATTATATCTAATAAGTTTTATCCTTGGTTCCATTTGTCGGTGGAGAATAAAAAATGAGCTTCATCGATGTAAATAACCTTTGGAAGTGCTATGGAGACAGTGTGGTATTGGAGCGGGTTAATACCAAAGTTAATGCAGGTGAGTTTATTACCATTGTGGGAACCTCTGGGTGCGGTAAAACAACCTTTCTTAATATGTTATTAGGTATTGAATCGGCCACGAAAGGGGAGCTTTTGTTGGAAGGGGCTCCGGTCATTGATGAACCTAATGAAGACAGAGGCATTGTATTTCAACGCTATTCAGTGTTCCCGCACCTAAATGTATTAGACAACGTTATCTTGCCTATTGAGTTTGAGCAATCGAGGTTCTGGGGTAAGTTATTTAATGAAAAACGCCAGGCTGCATATGAAAAAGCATATCAAATGTTAGAGTTGGTTGGTTTGTCTGCCGCCAAGAATAAATATCCCCATGAATTATCTGGCGGTATGCAGCAAAGACTTGCTATTGCTCAGGCGCTAATGAAAAGCCCAAAAATATTATTATTAGATGAACCTTTCGGTGCATTGGATCCGGGTATTAGGAAAGATATGTATAAACTGATTCTGGATATATGGCGAAAAACTGGGGTGACTATTTTTATGATTACTCACGATCTGGGCGAAGGGTTTTATTTGGGTACTCGTTTGTGGGTGTTTGATAAGGTGCGTTATGAGCCTGATAACCCCAATGCTTATGGTGCCACGATTACTTACGATATTCCGGTTGGGAAATGTGATACGCAAACCTATCAAGAAATCGATCAATCATTAATTAAAAATAAACTAAACAATCACACATTGGAAGGTCAGATATGAACGAAGTACTTTATGAGTCGACTTTGTCGGCTGCTTGTCATTGGTCCTTAAGAATTAAGCGGGGTTTAGTGCTAAGAGTTATTGATGAGCAGGGTGGGGCAAATGTCGGTATGCTTTTTTACAACCCAGAGAATATGTTGGAACGTTATAATGCTCCGGATACATTAAAATGCCAGCATACATTTAAGCTAACTAAGGGTAATTGTCTCTATTCTGATATGGGAAGAATATTCTGTTCTATCACTGAAGATACAGTTGGTTGGCATGAAACAGTTTGTGGTAATACAACTAAAGATATAGTGAAAAATAAATGGGGAGAACACAACTATCAAGACTATCGTAATGAATGGCAGAAAAATGGTTATGATAGTTTTTTGGTGGAGTTGGCTAAATATGGGCTTGGCAAAGAGGATATGGCAGCTAATTTAAATCTGTTTAGCCGGGTAGTTGTGAATGAGCAAGGGGATTTAGTTTATTGCCAGGAAAATAGCAAAGCAGGCGATTACATTGATTTGCGTTTTGAAATGGATACCTTGGTAATATTACATACGTGCCCCCATCCATTAAATCCGGATAATACGTACCCTAAAAAATCAATCCGGTATCAACTTTATCAAGCAAATCCAGTGTTGGAAGATGATCTTTGCAAAAATAGCTGTGAAGAAAATCAGCGTGGTTTTATGAATAATCAAATTTATCATATTGGTGCAGGACTATGATTAAGGAAAGTAGTTTAGAAGCAAAATCGGCTTTTTTTACTGAACAAGTACTTGCGGGTGATTATTTCATTAAGGAAATAAAAAAAGACCAAGTTATCCGTATTCTTGATCTTAAAGGGAACCAGGCGGCCGACACATTGTTTTATAGCGCTGCTGACCCTGCTGAGAGATATAGTGCAATGGATACAGTACGCGAGCAAGGTAATGTCTACTTGACCACAGGTACAAAGCTCATCTCAAATGAAGGTAATATCATGTTGGAGATTGTGGCAGATACCTGCGGGCGACACGATACATTAGGTGGAGCCTGTGCAACAGAAAGTAATACGGTGCGTTATTCACTAGAAAAAAAGTGTATGCATGCTTGCCGAGACAGCTGGATGCTCGCTGTGGCTGAAAATGAGGAGTTTGGTATTAGCAAACGTGATATCACACATAATATCAACTTTTTTATGAATGTACCGGTCACAGAAGAGGGTGGATTAACGTTTGAAGATGGGATTTCTTCTCCAGGAAAATATGTAGAGTTACAAGCTAAAATGGACACCATCGTCCTGATTTCAAATTGT
>CAZPAE010000297.1:1581-4510 GCA_964584455.1 uncultured Thioalkalispiraceae bacterium | reverse complement strand
TACTCCGCTCAGTGAGATGTTATTCAACCCATCAATAGAGCGATTGGTTGTATTGCCCGGTCGAGAAACGATGCTTAATTCATCTGAAGCATTATCAGCACCAACTATGGTACACCTTGTTGAAGAATTGAAAAATCGCTATCCAAGCCGACTAGTCATTTTTGATTTACCACCAATATTGAGTTCAGATGATGCATTAGCCTTTTCACCCTATATCGATGCTGTCTTATTGGTGATTGAAGAAGGCAAAACTTCTTCAGACGAATTAGCGCAGTCTTTGGAGATTTTGCAGCCGGTAAATATTATCGGCACTGTTTTGAATAAAAGTAAGCCGTGAAGTCATGCTGCTGTCATGGTTTTCGGCCTACTATATCTGGTTGTGAACGCTAACGTGACATGTCATGTATCTACAATTTTATCAGCTAAATAGAAAGCCTTTTTCACTGCTGCCGGACCCGGAATATCTTTATTTCAGTCAACGGCATAGTCTGGCTTTTGGTATGTTGGAATATGGCTTGCAAGATGACAGTGGTGGGTTTGCTGTTATTACAGGTGAGGTTGGCTCTGGGAAAACGACATTAATCAATCGGCTGTTATCAACCATCGATAAAGATAAGGTTGTCGGCGTAATATCACATACGCATAAAGAGTTTGGTGATTTGCTACCGTGGGTAATGATGAGTTATGGCTTGCCATATGAAGGCTTAGATAAAGTTACTTTGTATCAACAATTTATTAATTTTGTTAACGAAGAATATAAACAAGGTAAGCGCTGTTTATTGATTATTGATGAGGCGCAAAACCTTGACTTGGAAACATTAGAGCAACTTCGAATGTTGACGAATGTTAATTCCCAACAACAAAAGCTTAAATTAATTTTATCTGGGCAGCCGCAGCTATTGTCAAAATTAAAAAGTCCAGATCTAGATCAATTCGCTCAGCGTGTGGCGATACAATATCATCTTGAAGCTCTTAATAAAGATGAGGGGCAAGCATATATAAAACACCGGTTAAATAAAAGTGGCGGCAGTGAAGAACTGTTTGATGAAGGGGCTATTATACAAATTTGGTATCATAGCCGCGGCATTCCACGTGTGATAAATAATCTATGCGATTTGTCTTTGGTCTATGGTTTTGCGGAGCAAAAAATCAAAATTGATGCCGACATTGTTAGAAGAGTAGTTCAAGATCGAAAACATGGTGGTTTGTTTAATGGTAATCAAGACAATCAGATGGTCACGCCTGCTCATCTTGTTGTTGACGGAGTTTAGTGTGACGAGCTATGTCTATTTCGAAAATATTCACGTCACTTGTTTTTTTGGGTTTTTTTATATTTTCTACGAGTGCTAAAAGTTATCAAGAAAAACCACCTTCTGATTTAAATAATACTATCACTGAAATAAAAAATGAAGCGCAGCCTGATATTGATGTGAAAGATAGGCGGCCATTGCCTTTAATGGGGCATTGGAATACAGGCGAATATCGCGATGGAATATCAGCCAGGATTCAATTTGACTTAATTGAAGAAGGTCATCATTTATTACCTTGGTTTTTTCTACCGATACCAGATGGAAAACCCATTGACATTAAGCAATATGAGCAGGAGATAAAAAGAGCTGCAAAGCTAAAATTACCTATATCTTTCATTTCTACTCAGTGGGAGATGCTATTAACTAAAGATGATACTTTTTTCTCTCTTCCTGTCGATAAGAATCCTAATGTCATCACTCGTGACAAGAAAGTTATAAGTAAAGTTTCACCATTTGGCGATGTTAAATTCTGGCATGAGGCTGGGAAACGTTGGACATCACAAGCATTAATGAAAAAAATGCAACAGTGGTATCCCGACCCACCACTTGTTTTATTTGTTTCAAATAATGAGCACCCTAAACTAAATTGGCATGAGGCTCATAGGTCAGCGAGATTCATATCTAAATATGGAAAAAATATGAATAATGTTGATAAACGAAAGGTGATTGGCGATGGTTGGATTGAGCGTTATCGTGAGCTGCAAAAAGGAATGCGAACTGGATTGTTCAAGGAGCATTGGAAAAAGAATGCTCGCTTCATTGGATATAATGCATTTGGCGGATTACCTTTAGGTCGCTGGGCAGGTTGGGAAAAGTATTCTTTACATATCCCTGGAAGGGTTGAGCCATGGTCTTCCGCTTGGGATGGCGCCTCAGTGGCATACTATATATATAACTGGGATAAAACGACGGACTTTACTGTCTGGAGTCCTCAGATTGGTGCCATGAATCTTGTCTTTATGTTAGAAGAGACGAGAAAATCGAACCCTTATTTTTGGTTTGAATTATCTGTCTGGGATGGTCACGCGCCAGGCAGTATGACAGATAAGCGACGATTTTATAAGAAGCAGGGGCAACATTTTACGCCAGAACGATATGCGGGGATGACTAAGTTTGGTATGTGGTTGTTACGTCCACGAACAATCAGAGGGTTTCGCAGTCATCTGCAAAAGTATCAAGATTTTAAGCCTTATTTTATGGCACTAACAACGGCAGTTGATCAGATACATGTCAATACAGTATTACGACGGTTTTGGCAATACGGACGTTTAGTTCCTAATAGAAATCGACAACATCCATATAATAAAAATTTACCAAAAGAATATACATCTAAAGATAGGTGGTTTTTGCTTGATACTCAAATTGATCCTAAAAAGACTTGGAACCTGTCAACAAAACTAAGTGTTTTTCCTCTTGCGCTAGAAATAGGAGAAAAGCCTGAACGTGAATGGTTGCTTTATGCATTTAGTCCTTTAGAGGATAAAAAAGACATAGCCGTTACACTGCCAGGGTATGGTGTTGTTAAATTGGATTTTTCAACGAAGGGAAATTATTTCCACTTGGTTGAGAAAGGCCGTGACTTAAAACGCATTTAAATTAGCCTGATGATTGTGGGATTG
>CAZPAE010000297.1:0-1542 GCA_964584455.1 uncultured Thioalkalispiraceae bacterium | reverse complement strand
CGCTTTTTGCTTGAAGGGTTACACCAGCGTATTTTGCGCGGTGCAACTTGGTCAGCTATAGCGACCATTGCTTCTAGAGGCTCGCTCTTAGTAGCACTTTTTCTCACGGCTAGGATATTAGGGGCTGAAGATTATGGTGCTTATGCGATTATTCAAAGCTCAATCGCTTTCTTTGATGTTTTTGCTGCAGCAGGCATGGGTATAACCGCAACCAAGCATGTTGCTGAATATAGAAATAAGGACAAGGAAAAAACGGGCGAAATTATATCTTTAACAATAAGCGTTGCGATAACCCTAGGGTGTATTTTCTCAATAGTGCTAGGTATTTTTGCTGAATCAATAGCTCGCGATATTTTATCGAACTCTAATTTAGTTGAACCGCTATATATTGGTGCCGTCATTTTATTTTTTAATGCCCTAATTGCTGCGTTAAATGGGGCAATTATTGGTTTCTCTGCATTTAAAGAAATGGCCAAGGCCAATATGTTCTCTGGCCTAGTCACTGTTGTTGCTATTCCTCTAGGGGCGTTGAATTATGGTGTTGAGGGCGCGTTATGGGGACTTTTAGTATCAACTATATTGCTTGCAAGTATGAGCCTGTATGTTGTGATAAAAAAATGTCGCAACGAATCTGTTAAATTTTCCTACAAATTAAATAAAGAAAATTGGAGATTGCTCTATCGGTTTAGTTTGCCGGCTATGTTAGCCAGCATATTAGTTGCCCCCGTTATCTGGATAGGAAATACCATTTTGGTGAATCAGCCAAATGGGTATCAAGAAATGGGGGTTTTTTCTGCAGCCAACCAATGGTTTGCCATTATTCTATTTTTACCTGCCATGGTGACTAATTCCCTTATGCCGGTATTTTCGGAGTTTTCTGGAATCAAAAAATATGATGAGCTAAAGCGAGGTATGCTTATTGGGCTGAAGCTGAATATGTTAACTGTCGTCCCGTTTTCTTTGACTGTTGCCTTGCTGAGCCCAATGATTATGGAATTTTATGGAAAAGATTTCGCCGATCGATGGGACATATTGATCGTTGTTTGTTTGACGGCAGTGGCGGCTTCAACCAGTAATTTGTTGGGCAATGTATTTGTTTCTAACAATAAAATTGCCACCCATCTTTTTACCAATCTCTTTTGGGCAATTATTTTTCTTATTTTTGTCCTGGTACTGATAAAACAAATAAATGGTGCTATGGCGATGGCGTTAGCGATGTTGTTTGCTTTCTTTTTGAAAACAGTGGTGGTGTTTTTTTTATCGAATGCGTTTATCAGGAAGGTCAGTTAACTGATGGCTTTTAGTCAATACATTGTCAATCATCTTATGGCGATTTTACCACCGACCAAACTTTATTGGGCAAAAACGAGGCTATGGAAAATAGCGGGCGTTAATCTGGATTCAAGTGTCAGAATTATTTCATCTGCAAAATATTGGGGAGAGGGTAGGCTTAGTATTGGCAAAGGAACATTTGTGGGACATGAAGTGGTTTTTTTGAACAGTCGATCGCAAATTTTAATTGGCGATGAGGTAGATATTGGA
>CAZPAE010000296.1:0-4513 GCA_964584455.1 uncultured Thioalkalispiraceae bacterium | reverse complement strand
TTTGTTTAAGCATATGGTCACTGGCGCTTAGTAAAAAGCCAGTATTATTTAAGGCCGGAGCGATGATAGGTAGATCTCGGGGCCTGGAAAAGGTTACTCCGGTGCCCTTGCCGCCTTTACCATCACTACCATGACAGCTGGCACAATGGGTATGAAACAGTTGTTTACCCTTAGTGATATCACCTTGGATAGCATTTTTCGGATAGTGTGGGGGTTCCTCATCACTGAATTGGCGTAAATGTTTAACGATGGCCTGGATTTCTTGATCGCTTAAGTAAGCAAACGAAGGCATCACACGCCCAGGCCGTCCGTATTTAATGGTTTTAATCAGAAAGTCATCGCTGGCTTGGTGTTGAAATCCCGCTAGCGCCAGTGGGACACCTGTGCCACCCTCACCGGTTGAGCCATGGCAACTAGCGCAATGCTGTGCGTAAAGCGTTTCCCCGTTGGGTGGCTTGGCCCCCACATTTGTTACAGAAACCAATAAAAAAGCAAATATAATCAATTGGTTACGCATATCTTTATCCTTATTATTAATATAAGCTAACTCTAATATATCAGCCGGCATAAGGAGTTGACCTAAATCAACTAACTAAGATAGAGGTGGAATTAGCTTGGGTGCGGTTTGTAAGGGGGGATGTGTTTAGGGGGCGGTGTTTTTGGTGAGACGCTTTAGGAAAACGCGCATCTCTTTCGCGGCTTGGATATCCCCTTTTTCCTCAGCGATACCAATACCTTGTTCATAAGCGTGTATCGCCTGGGCGGTGTCTTCGATGGCAACGTAGGCTTTGCCTAATAGTTTCCAGGCCGCAGAATAGCTGTTATCAAACTCAAGTGCTTTAGTTAGGTGTGTGATAGCCAAGTCATAATTTTCTTCACCCAAATAGGCTTGGCCCAAACCAAACCGTAACAGGCTACTGTCTTGGCCGTTAGCCAACATGGTTTCGAAATTATCAATAATCGACATGGCATTCACCCATTAACGTCGCCAAAAGGCAGGTGTGAGCAGGACTAATAAAGTGAAGATCTCTAATCGCCCCAATAACATGGCAAAAGTTAAGATCCATTTTGCCGCATCGGTAAGACTAGCATAATTGGAACCTACTTCATTCAAGCCAGGCCCTAAGTTATTAATACAAGCTGCAGTTGCAGAAAAAGCAGAAACTTGATCTAAACCGGTGAGCATAAGTAAAAGTAGGATAATACTGAACATACCCACATAAGCTGAAAAGAAACCCCATACCGAGTTAATAACATGTGCCGGTAACGGGGTACCACCCACCTTGGTAGTAATGATGGCATTGGGATGGATAACCCGCATAATTTCCCGCATGCCTTGCTTGAGTAATAATAAAAACCGAATCACTTTCATTCCGCCGCCGGTTGAACCGGCACAAGCACCAATAAAACTAATGAACAGCAATAGGACAGGTAAAAAGCCTGGCCAGTTATGATATTCGTGTGTTGTAAAGCCGGTTGTGGTACCAATGGACACAGTCTGAAACACGCCATGTAAGATGGCACGCTCTGGAGAATCAAATACGCCCATATAATATAAATAGGCTGACGATATAACGCCAACGATAAGTAGAATACTGGCATAAAGCTTAAACTCACTATCGAGAAAATAATGACGTAAGCTACGTGTTCGCCAAGCAACAAAGTGTAGTGCAAAGTTCACACCGGCGATGATCATAAAAACAATCGCCACAATTTCCACTGCAGGTTTATCGATAAAATAGCCCATTGAGTCATCGTGAGTAGAAAAGCCACCGATGGCGACCGTTGCAAAACTATGGGCTATGGCATCAAATAAATCCATGCCGGCGACCCAGTAAGCAAAGCTACAGATAACCGTTAGTGATAAATAGATGTACCAAAGGGCTTTGGCTGTTTCGGTGATGCGCGGTGTGAGTTTGCTATCTTTTATCGGCCCAGGGGTTTCTGCACGATAGAGTTGCATACCACCAATGCCAAGCATGGGCATAATTGCCACGGCTAAAACAATAATCCCCATACCGCCGAGCCATTGTAATTGTTGCCGATAATATAAAATGGATTTCGGTAAGCTATCTAACCCAGTAATGACCGTGGCACCGGTCGTTGTTAGGCCAGAGATTGACTCGAAAATGGCATCAGTAATAGAAATATCAACTTGCAGCGATAATATAAATGGGATTGATCCGAAAATACCCAGTACAGTCCAAAACAATACCACTACCAGAAAACCATCTCGTAACCGCAATTCACGTTTAAAGTTCTTAGCTGGTAGCCACATAACAATGCCAGTGATGAGGGTAATCGCAAAGGCATAGAAGAAAGGTTCAAAGGCACCATCGGCATAGATAACCGACACCAACATAGGTGGAAGCTGGGTAGAACTGAAAATAACCAGTAGTAGACCGAGTATGCGTTGGATGACAATGAAATGCATAATGGTTAAATAAAGGTGAAGCCCACTTGGAACAGTTTTTCTACTTCCATAATATATTTTTTATCCACTAAGAATAAAATGATGTGATCTTCGGGTTCAATCACCGTATCGTGGTGTGCTATTAACACTTCATCATTACGAACAATGGCACCAATAGTTGTACCAGGCGGTAAGGTGAGCTCTTCTATTTTACGGCCAACCACTTTGGAAGAGTTCTTGTCGCCATGGGCAATGGCCTCGATGGCTTCGGCTGCACCACGGCGCAAGGAATGGACGCGTACTACATCGCCTCGTCGTACATATGCTAAGAGTCCGCCAATGGTGGCCAGTTGCGGGGAAATAGCAATATCAATATCACCACTTTGCACTAAGTCGACATAGGCGGCACGATTAATTAATGTCATCACTTTGCGTGCGCCTAGCCGTTTGGCAAGCATGGAGGAAAGGATGTTGGCTTCATCGTCATTGGTGAGGGCACAATAAACATCGGTAGTATCGATATTTTCTTCTAATAACAAATCTTTGTCGGCGACATCACCATAGAGCACGATGGTTTTTTCTAATTCGGACGATAATTCTTGCGCGCGAGCTAAGGTGTGATCGATCACTTTGACTTGGAACTCGTTTTCTAGCGTGATAGCAACCCGCCTGCCGATATTACCACCACCGGCAATCATTATGCGTTTAAACGGTTTATCTAAAGGTCGCAGCTCACTCATGACAGCGCGAATGTCTTTTTTGGCGGCAATGAAGAAGACTTCGTCATCAGCTTCAATGACAGTGTGGCCTTCAGGGATGATTGCCCGATTACGGCGGTAAATGGCAGCTACGCGAGTATCGATATTGGGCATATGATCGCGAATTCGGCGTAACTCGTGTCCGACTAATGGCCCACCATAGTATGCCTTTACCCCTACCAGTTGCACTTGGCCATCGGCAAAGTCCAGTACTTGAAGGGCACCAGGGTGTTCAATTAGGCGTTGGATGTTTTTGGTGATGAGCTCTTCTGGGCTGATCAGTACATCAACGGGTAACGCTTCTTGTGAGAAAATCGATGCGTGATTTAAATATTCGAGTGCGCGAACCCGTGCAATTTTGGTAGGTGTATGGAATAAGGTATAAGCAACCTGACAAGCTATCATGTTAGTCTCATCGGAGTCGGTTACTGCGATCACCATATCGGCATCTTCGGCACCCGCACGCCTTAACACATCAGGATAGGAGGCTTCACCAAGAACGGTGTTAATATCCATATGATCTTGCAAATTACGCAGTAGTTCTGGCGTATGATCAACCAAGGTGATGTCATTGGCTTCAGAGGTAAGATGTTCCGCCAAAGAACTACCAACTTGTCCAGCACCGAGAATAATAATTTTCATGAGCGGGTTAGGTTAGCCTGTAATGATCTGGATTATAGCGTAGTGTAGCGAACGCGCTTAAGAAAACCTAATATTATTCTTTTTCATCTAAGTTCTTAGGGTCGATACCCAGTGCACGTAATTTTCGATATAAATGGGTGCGTTCTAGCCCAACAATTTTAGCCACTTTGCCTACGCTGCCGTCTTGTTGCCGTAGTTGATATTCCAAATAGGCTTTTTCAAATTGTTCGCGCGCCTCTCTTAAGGGGCGATCATATCCAAGTGGCACACCAATTTGTTGCGGGGCTTGCGTGCCTAATGCTTGTTCTATTTCTTGTAGGCTAATTTCTTCACCGGTACCGATAATGAGCAGGCGTTGAACTAAATTACTCAGTTCACGAATATTACCCGGCCAATAATAATTGCGTAGCCGGTTTTGTGCGGCAAGCGAGAACTTACGGTACGGGAGTTTTTGCTGTTCAACATAGCGGTTAACAAAATGTTGTAATAATTCGGGTACATCCTCATGGTGTTCCCGTAACGCGGGAACCCGTAATGGAACCACATTTAATTGGTAGTATAGATCTTTACGAAATTTACCCTGGTCGATAAGTTCGGTTAGGTCATGATGGGTTGCGGCAATGACACGCACATTGAGTTGTACACTGGTATCACCGCCTATACGTTGAAATGACTTGGTTTCTAGTGCCGAGTTAAGCTT
>CAZPAE010000295.1:0-4521 GCA_964584455.1 uncultured Thioalkalispiraceae bacterium | reverse complement strand
CCATTGGAATCACACTTAACCGATAAGCATAAGTATCCATTAAATGCCGTAACCCAACGTCCGATGGCGATGTACCACTCGTGGGATTCGCAAAACGCCTGGTTACGTCAGATCCATACTTATAATTTCCTTTATGTGCACCCCAGCACCGCTCAAGCACAAGGTATTGAAGATGGTGGCTGGATGTGGGTTGAATCCATGCATGGCAAAATCCGTTGCTTGTGTCGTTATAGTGAATCGGTTGAACCCGGTACAGTATGGACATGGAACGCGATTGGTAAATCCAAAGGTGCATGGCGCTTAGATAAAGATGCCAACGAATCTGAAAAAGGTTTCTTACTTAATCATCTGATTAGCGAAGAATTACCTAAGCACGAAGAAGGTGATCACATCTCTAACTCCGATCCGAATACTGGACAAGCCGGTTGGTACGACGTACGTGTGCGTATCTATGCTGCAAGCGATGACGAACCAAAACACAGTTATCCGCAGTTCGATACGATGCCAGCCTTACCCGGTACCGGTGCCACGCAAAAAGTCATGGGCTTCTTTGCAGGTATGTTTAAGCGAAAATAAAGATAAGGTTATTGCGCACTCGTTGCCCCGTAGGCAATAACAAGAAAAGGTAAAAGTGATATGACACAATTAGCTTTAGTCATCGATTTAAATGTTTGCGTTGGTTGTCACGCCTGTGTCACCAGCTGTAAAGAGTGGAACACCTCCGGTAGTGCGGGTTTTATGACGGACGAAAACCCCTATGGTAAAGACCCCACCGGGACGTTCTTCAATCGGGTACAAACCTATGAAATAGGTGAGTTCCCAACAACCGAAACACTGCACTTTCCCAAGAGCTGTTTACACTGCGAAGATCCACCGTGTGTACCGGTTTGCCCCACCGGCGCCAGTTACAAGCGTGAGTCTGACGGTATTGTGTTAGTTGACTATGATAAATGCATCGGTTGTCGTTATTGCTCATGGGCTTGCCCATACGGTGTGCGTGAAATCGATGAAACACAAAAGGTTATGAAGAAGTGCACCCTTTGTGTAGATCTCGGTGGTCGCCGTATCATTAAAAAAGCAGAACGTAAACCAGCTTGTGTTTTAGCTTGCCCAACCAATGCGCGCCTATTTGGTGATGTACATGATTCAGAGTCGGATGTGTCGATTACGATTCGTGAAGAAGGTGGTTACCAGTTAATGCCCGAGTGGGGTACCAAACCAGCTAACCATTATCTGCCACGGCGCAAAACACGGATGCACATTCATGAAGATGAATTGCAACGGGCAGATAATCCATTGAAGAAAGAACAACGTGGTCCACGTGCACCGGTTGATGCACCGACCTTAGATGACAGCACAAGTTGGTAATCACGGATTAACAATTTGTCTATCAATACGTTACCCCTCCTAAAGAGAGGGGATGCAGTGTGAACTAGGAGTAAAGTTATGCATCCAGCATTTAGTGTTATTTTTCTCACCACTTTAATTGGTGCGGGCCAAGGTCTGTTTCTCGCATTGATTACCGGCCAAAGCTATGCGGCAGTTAAGCTGCTACCTAGCCAAGACAGTACCGCATTTTACGGTAACGGTGCCTTAATCGTGATGTTATTTTTAATTGGCGGGTTAATCGCATCCTTCTTTCACTTAGGCCGTCCAGAACGTGCCTGGCGTGCGGCTAGTCAGTGGCGTACATCTTGGCTATCCCGTGAAGTGATTGCCTTGCCGATCTTAATGTTTTTAGTCTTTGTTTATGGCGTGATGCACTACGTAGGTTGGGATGTCACTTTATTCACTTCTGATACCGGCGCTAACTTACAACTCACCTTAATCGTCGGTAGTGTAGGTGCTTTAGCTACCTTCGCATTATTCTTGTGTACGGGCATGATTTACGCCTGCTTGAAATTTTTACAAGAATGGGCTTCACCACTTACTGTGATTAACTATACCTTGCTAGGTACCGCATCGGGTTTTGTATTAGCGACCGCTTTTGCTCATCACAGTGCGCCTGAGTTAGTTCGCTTTTATGGTATTTGGGCCACCATCATTACCTTGTCTGCCTTTATTACCCGCGCAGCTTCACTGATTCGTAATATGCGGATTAAGTCAAAGTCGACCATCCAAACCGCGTTAGGGGTGCGTCATAACCGCATCCAACAAAAATCCATGGGCTTCATGGGGGGCTCGGTGAATACGCGAGACTTTTTCCACCATGCCTCTGCGGTTGCGTTCAAAAGCATTAAGTGGGTTTTCTTAGTGTTAGTTTTCCCCGTACCGTTGGTACTACTGTGGATGGGCATGTCTGATAGCAATACACAAATGTTGTTAGCGGCGTTTATTGTGCAGTACGTTGGCTTATTAGCTGAGCGTTGGTTCTTCTTCGCCCAAGCCAATCACCCACAAAACTTCTATTACCAGACCGTTTAAGTCTGACCAAACGCATGCTGCCATCCAGTGCAGCATGCGTTTTCTCCCTCCTTTTGCTATTTCTGCCTGCCATCCTCTTACACTACTTTTTGTTAATTTTCTATTACAAAACAATAACTTAAAACGCCTAAGTTCTGATTCTGGCATACCATTTTGCAGTTATACCTGATATAATCGCTCAACTAATTTTCAGTTGATGATTCATTTTTGAGGTAAGAACGATGGAAGCCATAGTAAACGGTAAAACTATTCAGCTCAGCGAAGCTGGCTGGTTAGAAAACCTAGATGAGTGGAGCGAAGAGCTGGCAGTAGAAATTGCCAAGAACGAGCAAATCCCTGAACTCACTCAAGAGCACTGGGACATTATCAACACCGCACGTGAATTCTTTCTTGATGAAGGTGTTGTAGCTGAGCCGCGTAAATTTTCTAAAATTATGAAAGAAAGATTCGGCGCAGATCGTAGTAGCCAGCAATACATCTATTCATTATTCCCCACAGGCCTAATTAAGTGTGCGAATAAAGTCGCCGGCCTACCACGCCCTAAAGGCTGTAGCTAAATCGGTATTGCACATTTTGTATTAACACGGACAAGCTTTAAACTTGTCCGTGCTATGTGCATTACTGCTTAGAAAGATTAATATCAATACCTTGATCTAACAACTGCGTTTGTCTTTCCTGTAAGTAAGATCCGAATCGATCATAATTTTTATAGTGCTTGCCACTGACAAAACGTAGCATTTCTTTGAAATGGAAGTGATAAAAACGTCCTTCAAGACGTGATGCTTCCTTACCTTCATCAAACATCACCAAACCAGGCCGATGATCCATCTTCAAGGCAGCAGCCCACTTACGTGGTGTCGTTTTCTTGCCTTCAAAATCCACAATGGCTTTATCTGAATACGCATCTAACCGTACCACGCGATAGGCTTTTAATGCTTTTAATACATCAGGCTTATTCATCACTTCATCATGAAAACCATTACAATCCGCACAATGTTTATCTTCAAAAATAATCAGTGACGGTTTTTTATAGCCAGCAAAATTGCTGACATCTTTAAAACTGGGATGATCACGAAATGACGTATAAACCGTCTTTTTCTGCTTCGCTTCAATAAACGCGGCTAACGATTGTTTGTTATAGGCTTTACTATGCACAAACTCTAAAGCGTGGCGAAGAGTTTCAGGGCTACGATACCCATTGAGTTGCAGGACTTTTTTACCATCGGGCGATAAAAAGATCATAGTGGGTGTGGCCACCACTTTCATTTTGATAGAAAGGGCTTTTTCGGTATAGGTTTCTTGGTCAATCCAAACCACTTCGCGTGAGCCCCGAATATTAAGCGCGATAGTATCAAAATGTTCCTTTATAAAAGGCATATTCTTACCCTTATAAAAGTTCTCTTGCAACATACGAGCACAATAAGGGCAACCATTTAAATCCATAAACACTAAGATATGTCGGCCTTCGTCTTTGGCTTCATCCACATCGTCATTAAAATTAAGGAAGCTTTCTTTAAACCATTCAGGCAACGAGTGAACCATACCGCCACTGACTTTACCTTGTGTTTTCGCTAAGGCGACACTACTCCCCAATAACGCAATACATAAAAATACCACCAGCCTTTTCATACCCTTCTCCTTGCATTCACTGCTTGTAACGCTTTGCTTTCATTTCATTGACGATGAAACCCGGTATTGCAGCATGGCATTGATGTGTGAGTACGAAAAATAGGCGTATAGCGCTGTTATGTGTCCCTCCATTGGTGCTTGTCCCTGCAACGCCGTTAACGTGTTTCACTTGACGATACTGCAATCTTTTTTAATCTTATCTTGCTTTTGTCATGGGGATACGACAAACAATAACGTGATAAAGTCACTCTACACACAAAATCGGACATAACGTTGAAAAAAGCAGCAGTCCTGATAAAGAACAATGAAGACAAGTCTCAGCTGCTCACAACTCAGTTACTTTAAGACATACTTATATATATTGATATGGCATAGATTAGTGCTATTTATTAACCAACCTGCACCATGATGGTACTCAACAAATACCACCAATAAAGTATTGGAATATTAGATTTTACTTATTCATTA
>CAZPAE010000294.1:0-4524 GCA_964584455.1 uncultured Thioalkalispiraceae bacterium | reverse complement strand
CCTGAAACAAAATTCACCCACAGAGCAAATTAAAAAAGCGGTCAATACCAAAGTGGGGCACAAGAAAGAAAAACTCAAAGACATGTTTAACCGCTTAAAAGAACAAGCCGGATTTAATAAATCTTAACCATCCTTATTTGATCAAGATAGGTCAAAGCGCCTATCATGTTGCTTTATCCCAACTAAAAAGACGAGAAATCTATGACACGCATTGCGATTACCGGTGCTGCCGGGCGTATGGGCCGTGCCCTCATTGAGGCAATACAACAAACCACTGACGTCACATTAAGCGTTGCATTAGAACGCGCTGGTAGCAGTGTTATCGGTACCGATGCCGGTGAACTGGTTGGTATTGGGGCATTGGGTGTCAGCGTGGTAGATAATATCGAACAAATGGTTGAGGAGTTTGATGTGCTCATCGATTTTACCCGACCAGAGGTGACCCAATCGAATCTGGCCGTTTGTTTAGCCGCGAAAAAGAGTATGGTTATCGGTACTACTGGTTTTAGTGAAGAACAAAAAGCCGCGATTCAGCAAGCCAGTGATGCCATCAGCATTGTCTTTGCGCCGAATATGAGTGTCGGAGTGAATTTGTGTTTTAAATTATTAGATATTGCAGCACGAGTGCTGGGTGACGAGGTCGATATTGAAGTCATTGAAGCGCATCATCGGCATAAAGTGGATGCCCCCTCGGGTACCGCATTACGTATGGGCGAGGTGGTTGCCGATGCATTGGGTCGTGATCTCAATACCTGTGCGGTGTACGGTCGAGAGGGGCAAACCGGTGAACGGGAGCGACAAACCATTGGTTTTGAAACGATTCGTGCTGGTGATATTGTGGGCGAACATACTGTTATGTTTGCGGATATCGGTGAACGGGTTGAAATTACCCATAAGGCATCAAGTCGGATGACCTTTGCTAATGGTGCAGTGCGTGCAGCAGGCTGGATTCGACAACACCAAACGGGTTTATTTGATATGCAGGATGTTTTGGGTTTGCGCGATGAATAGCAATCCCGCGTGGACAGACTAGCAGGTTTTGGTTACAATGACCCCGGTCAGCATCATTAATGCGGCCATTTGCATGAATTCTTAAAAAACGGGATGTTCCGCAGGAGCCTCCCGTTTTTTACAGCCATCATTTTGGAGGTCGCTTGAGCAAACCGGCGCTGTTAGCACTCGAAGACGGCACTGTGTTTTACGGTGAGTCTATTGGTATTGACGGTGATACCGTCGGAGAGGTGGTTTTTAATACTGCCATGACGGGCTATCAAGAAATTCTCACTGATCCCTCTTACGCTAAACAAATCGTCACATTAACGTATCCACATATCGGTAATGTGGGCACAACACCTGAAGACGAAGAATCAAACCAAGTTTTTTCTGCAGGGTTAGTCATTCGAGACTTACCCTTGATTGCTAGTAATTGGCGTAATCAGGAATCACTGGGTGATTACTTGAAGCGTCATCAAGTCGTGGCGATTGCGGATATTGATACCCGTAAGCTGACGCGTATTTTGCGTGAGAAGGGCGCACAAAACGGTTGTATTGTGGCTGGCAACATTGATGAACAACAAGCTATTGCCAAGGCAAAAGCCTTTGCCGGTTTAAAAGGCATGGACTTAGCAAAACAAGTGACCACCGCATCATCTTATGCTTGGCAAGAAACCATATGGGATTTAGAACAAGGTCATGTTGTACCTGAACAACCGGCTAAGTACAAAGTGGTTGCTTATGACTTTGGGGTAAAGCGCAATATTCTACGTATTTTAATCGACCGGGGTTGTGAGATTCAGGTAGTACCTGCTACGACACCGGCGCAAGACGTATTGGCAATGAATCCCGATGGTATCTTTTTATCGAATGGTCCCGGTGATCCGGAACCGTGTGATTATGCCATTGATGCGATTCAAACATTAGTCGCCACAGCCAAACCCCTATTTGGTATTTGCCTCGGACATCAATTGTTATCGTTGGCCAGCGGTGCGAAGACAGTCAAAATGAAGTTCGGCCATCATGGTGCGAACCATCCTGTGCAAGACGTAGAGACAAAGCAGGTTTTCATCACCAGCCAAAACCATGGCTTTGCTGTCGATGAAACCAGTTTGCCAGATAATTTAGTCGCCACACATCGTTCCTTGTTTGATGGTTCACTACAAGGTGTTCATCGTACCGATGTACCGGCGTTTAGTTTCCAAGGACACCCAGAAGCCAGTCCAGGACCACATGATATTGCCCCATTGTTTGATCATTTTATTGAACTAATGGAAAACCATCGCAGTTAATCATTGCTTGTGATTGAGTGTTGATGGGGTAGTAAATGCACCAGCGTGAGTATGCAAATCTAACGCAGATTCATGCGAGTAACGATGATTTCAAAAGTAGCTTAAGAGTTAACTATGCCAAAAAGAACGGATATTAATAGTATTTTAATCATCGGTGCAGGGCCGATTGTTATCGGTCAGGCGTGTGAGTTTGACTACTCTGGTGCACAAGCTTGCAAGGCATTAAAAGAAGAAGGCTATCGGGTTATTCTGGTTAACTCTAATCCTGCCACCATCATGACCGATCCGGAAATGGCTGATGCAACGTATATTGAACCCATCACCTGGAAAACCGTTGCCAAGATCATTGAGAAAGAACGTCCTGATGCCTTACTACCCACCATGGGCGGGCAGACGGCGTTAAATTGTGCATTAGATTTAGATCGCGAAGGTATTTTAGAGAAATACGGCATTGAGATGATCGGTGCTAAAAAAGAAGCCATTGATAAAGCGGAAGACCGGGATTTATTCCGCAAAGCAATGAAGAAAATTGGTTTGTCCATGCCGCGTTCGGCTATAGCACACAGCATGGAAGAAGCACTACAAGTACAAGCACAAATTGGTTTCCCTGCGATTATTCGTCCATCCTTTACCATGGGCGGTAGCGGTGGTGGTATTGCCTATAACAAAGAAGAGTTTGTTGAAATTTGTGAGCGGGGCTTAGATCTTTCGCCTACCAATGAACTGCTAATCGAAGAGTCCGCATTGGGCTGGAAAGAATACGAAATGGAAGTAGTGCGTGATCATAAAGACAATTGCATCATTATTTGTTCTATCGAAAATCTCGATCCCATGGGTGTACATACCGGGGATTCTATTACCGTTGCACCGGCCCAAACCCTTACGGATAAAGAGTATCAAATCATGCGTGATGCCTCGATTGCCGTATTGCGAGAAATTGGTGTGGATACCGGTGGTTCCAATGTGCAGTTTGCGGTAAACCCGAAAAACGGGCGCATGATCATTATTGAAATGAATCCACGGGTGTCACGCTCATCGGCGTTAGCCTCCAAGGCGACCGGTTTCCCTATTGCTAAAGTCGCTGCCAAGCTGGCAGTGGGCTATACCTTAGATGAATTAAGTAATGATATTACCAGTGGACGTACCCCGGCATCTTTTGAGCCAACCATTGACTATGTGGTGACGAAAGTTCCACGGTTTACGTTTGAGAAATTCCCCCAAGCTGAATCCCTACTCACCACACAAATGAAATCAGTGGGTGAGGTAATGGCCATTGGTCGTACCCAACAAGAGTCCTTGCAAAAGGCATTGCGCGGTTTAGAGATCGGTACCGATGGGTTTAACGAAATGGTGGACTTATCCCAGCCTGATGTGAAGAAACAAATTCGTGCCGAATTAAAAGCCGTTGGTCCACAGCGCTTGTGGTATGTGGCCGACGCATTTCGTGCCGGTTATAGCTTAGATGAAGTATTCGAATATACAGCGATTGATCCTTGGTTTTTAACTTTGATCGAACAGATCATCAATATTGAAGCTGAGGTACGTGAGCAAGGTTTAGCAGCATTAGATGCCAAACGCGTGCGTTATCTCAAGCGGAAAGGGTTTTCAGATTCACGTTTGGCAAGCTTATTAGATATGGATGAAAAAGCGTTGCGCGAGCATCGTGTTAAACTGGGTGTGCGTCCAGTTTATAAACGTGTGGACACCTGTGCCGCAGAGTTTGCCACGGATACGGCTTATATGTATTCCACATACGAAGAAGAGTGTGAAGCACAGCCAACCGCAAAAGAAAAAATCATGGTATTAGGCGGTGGCCCTAACCGTATCGGACAAGGGATTGAGTTCGATTATTGTTGTGTGCATGCAGCAATGGCTTGTCGCGAAGAAGGCTTTGAAACCATTATGGTCAATTGTAACCCTGAAACGGTTTCAACCGACTACGATACCTCAGATCGGCTTTATTTTGAGCCACTGACTTATGAAGATGTCATGGAGCTCATTGAGTTAGAACAACCCAAGGGTGTGATTGTGCAGTATGGTGGCCAAACACCTTTAAAACTAGCCCGTGACTTGGAAGCTGCCGGTGCGCCGATTATTGGTACCTCGCCAGACTCTATCGACTTAGCTGAAGATCGTGAGCGGTTCCAACAACTGATTAATGAATTAGGTTTGAAACAACCACCCAATCGTACTGCTCGCGCTGAAGATGAAGCAGTCAGCTTAGCAGACGAAATTGGTT
>CAZPAE010000293.1:0-4525 GCA_964584455.1 uncultured Thioalkalispiraceae bacterium | reverse complement strand
ATACTAGCTTTTTTTATTGACTTAGCTATACTCCACTAAACTCAGTGTTCAACCTCGGAGGGTTAACTAGATGGCAACAAAGAAAAAGACTCGTAAGAAGGCGAGTAAAAAGAAGGTAGTTCGTCGTAAGAAGACCGCGACGAAGAAAGCTACGAAGAAACGTGTAACGAAGAAAAAAGCACGTAAGAAAGCAGCCAAGAAAAAAGCGACTAAGAAAAAAGCTCGCAAAAAGGCAGCTAAAAAGAAAGTAGCGAAGAAAAAAGCCAAGAAAAAGGCGAAGAAAAAAGCAACTAAAAAGAAAGCAACAAAGAAAAAAGCACGTAAAAAAGCAGCTAAAAAGAAGGTGACAAAGAAGAAAGCTCGTCGCCGTAAAAGAGCTTAAGCTTTAGTGCTTGACCAATAGGTCAAACCGAAAAGGGCCTCTTTCGAGGCCCTTTTCTTTTGTCGAAGACTTATTTTTATTGCACGATAAACTATAAAAAAAGCGCATACGCAGGATTATCTGACTCATCCCAATATGGATAACCTAAATCCTGCAAAAACTGATCAAACTGCGGCATTTCATCCTGTGGTACCTGAATACCTACTAATACCCGGCCATACGCTGAGCCATGATTACGATAATGGAACAAACTAATATTCCACTGTTGCCCAACATGATTCAAAAAACGCAACAAAGCCCCAGGGCGTTCAGGGAATTCAAAGCGACATAAGCGTTCATTTTCTACCCCAGATACACGTCCCCCGACCATATATCGAATGTGCAACTTGGCCATTTCATTGTCGGTCATATCCAACACCGGATAAGCTTTATCTTCCAATGCCTTTATCAAATCTGCTTTTTCATGTTCACTACTATGAGTTTGTACCCCAACAAAGACGTGGGCTTGTTGTGAATCAGAATAGCGATAGTTAAATTCGGTAATACCTCGCAAACCAATCACACTACAAAATTGACGAAAACTTCCAGGTTGTTCCGGAATCGTCACCGCAATTAATGCTTCCCGACGTTCACCAATTTCAGCTCTCTCAGACACATGTCTTAGCCGATCAAAGTTCATATTGGCGCCACTATCGATAACAACAAATTGTTTATCTTGCTGCGGATGTGTTTCAAGGTAACGCTTTACCCCCGCAACGCTAAGTGCACCTGCAGGCTCAGCAATCGAACGGGTATCATCAAAGATATCTTTTATGGCAGCACAAATTTCATCTGTATTCACTAAAACCACATCATCAACACACTCACGGGCAATACGAAATGGCTCTTCGCCAATCTGGCTTACTGCCACACCATCAGCAAAAATACCCACCTGATCCAACACAACCCGCTCATCTGCCTTCAAAGCAGCAGCTAAACAAGCCGCATCTTCGGGCTCAACACCGATAATTTTAATCTCAGGACGCACCGCTTTAATATAACTACTCACCCCAGCAATTAGTCCACCACCACCAACAGGTACAAAAATAGCATCGATAGGCCCAGCCGCTTGTGCCAAAATTTCTTTTGCAACGGTTCCTTGTCCGGCGATCACATCCGGATCATCATAAGGATGAATAAAGATAATCTGCTCTTTTTCCGCTATTTCATAGGCATGTTTGCACGCTTCATCATAGGTATTGCCATGCAATACGATATTGGCTCCCCAGGCACGCACCGATTCGACTTTTATCCTAGGCGTTGTCTTGGGCATCACAATCGTCGCCTGAATGGAAAAACGCTGTGCCGCTAAAGCAACACCTTGGGCATGATTCCCCGCTGATGCCGCAATAATACCCCCCGCCCTTTGTGTCGCTGATAATTGAGAAATCTTGTTATAAGCACCACGCAGCTTGAAGGAAAAAACTGGCTGCAAATCCTCTCGTTTTAAGTAGATCTGGTTCCCTAGCCGCAAACTGAGGCGTGTGGCCAACTCCAGGGGGGATTGGATAGCAACGTCATAAACGCTGGCTTGGTTAATTCGTTGTACATAATCTGATGTCATAATAGGCTCTTTAAGGCGAATACAGCTTTGTCCGTCGTGGCTTCCCTAATATAATAAGAGTTCTCCATGACCACAATCTGGATTTAATCTTATTTAACTGATCAGACAGGAATACCCTATGACTCAAGACGAAATGAAACAGGCCGTCGCCCAAGCTGCTATCGAATATGTGGAACCCGGCACCATTATTGGTATCGGTACCGGCTCTACCGCCAACTTTTTCATCGATGAACTGGCCAAAATAAAAAATAAAATCGAGGGTACCGTGGCCAGCTCTGTGGCCAGTGCAGACCGACTCAAGGGGCATGGTATCGAGGTATTCGATTTAAACAATGTGGACAGCATTTCCGTTTATATTGATGGGGCCGATGAGTCCAACCGCCATTTGCATTTAGTTAAAGGCGGCGGTGGTGCCCTAACCCGCGAGAAAATCGTTGCCGCGGTGAGTAAAAAATTCGTCTGTATTGCTGACGAATCAAAATTGGTGGATGTACTGGGTGCCTTCCCGCTTCCTGTTGAAGTCATTCCCATGGCAAGAAGTTACGTGGCTCGTGAAATTGTCAAACTCGGTGGCCAACCGGTCCTCAGAGAAAACTTTACCACTGATAACGGCAACATTATTTTAGATGTGCATAACATGCAAATCATGGAGCCAGTAAAGTTAGAAGAAACCTTAAATCATATTACCGGTGTCGTCACCAACGGCTTATTTGCCCAACGCCCGGCTGATGTCCTGTTGTTAGGGACGCAAGATGGAGTAAAAACGCTGAGCTAACATGATATCACGTACCCTAATCATCCTTGGCATCACACTCATCTGCTTAGGTTTATTGTGGCCAGTGCTGCAAAAATTAGGATTATTTCGCTTACCCGGTGACATTGCCATTGAGAAAGAAGGGTTCCGGTTTTATTTACCGATTACCACTTCTATCTTGGTCAGCTTAGTTATTAGCTTGATTATCTGGTTGATTCGTAAATAACGCATTGTCCGGTTTAATACCGGGCAATGTCGCTCCCATATACAACAACAAAACCGACTAACGCTTTACTAATAAAATAAGTGCGAATAGGTTTTTTCTCCCCAGTCTCGCTGCATGTTACCAGGAAATATGACAGCAACGACCATTGCATAATTCACTCATTAGTAATCCCTGATATTCAAATATAAAAAAACAGGGAATATTTTCTCCCTGTATAGCGTCCAACTTATATATAGTGTGAATACACACTGGGGAGAACCACATGAAAATAATTCAGCATCTTTGCCTGCTGAGAGAATTAAAGAGCAAGATTGCGAAAAGCCATGGTCGCTTATATCGCATGGCGTATGCATGGGGACATGATCCGGATTTGGCACAAGACCTAGCACAAGAAACCATGGAAAAAGCATTAAAGCAGCTATCGCAATTACGTGACCCAGAAAAGCTAGATAGCTGGATGTTTGGAATATTGAATAATTGCTGGCACGATCATTTTCGTCGCCAACGCAACTTGCTCGATATTAATGACATTACAGAACTAAAGCATGAAGACACACCGGAAGCTTTGCATGATAGGCAGGATATTGTATCCAGTGTTCGTTATTCGATTGCCCGCTTACCAGCAAATCAACGCTACGTGGTAACACTCGTCGATATTGAAGGGTTCAGTTATGCCGAAGTTGCCACGATTCTGGATATCCCCACCGGAACGGTGATGAGTCGGTTATCAAGAGCACGAAAACAGTTAGCAAATTATCTACTCGATTACAAAGTAGAAACACAAGCAAAACCAACGAAGTTACGGAGAATTGTATGACGCAGGATAGCTATTCAGATGAAATACTCAATGCCTACTTAGACAGTGAGCTTTCTGATGACGATCACAAACAAGTAGCCGATGATTTACGTACAGACCCGGTATTACGTCAACGTGTTTGTAAATTAGAACAAACACGCAAAATGGTATCTTTAGCCTATCATGACCTTGATAAAGTACAAACGCACCCTAAACATCCTCCACGTAAAGTTGCCTCTATTGCCGCTGTATTTGCCTGTTTTTTTGTTATTGTTGGTGCCATTGCCGGTTGGTATGGGCACCAGCATAACTACCAAGCTAATAGCTTGGTTCAGCTAGCCGATGACATCCAACTGAATCAGCATAAACACCAAACTAATACCTGGCGTATACTATTACACATTACCTCTTATGATCCTTACCGACTGAATACACTACTAAATGAAACCGAAACGGTCCTTAATGAATACCACACACAAAACAAAAAAGTGGCTATTCAAATATTAACTAATGGACAAGGTCTAAACTTATTACGCAGTGATAAGTCTGCTTACGGTAAACGTATTTCCAGCTTACAGAAAAAATACAATAATTTAGTCTTTGTTGCCTGCGCGCAAGCCATCGAGCGTATTAAGCAAGAAGAAGGCATCAAGGTAGAACTATTACCTAATACAAAAATAGCACCCTCTGCCTTAGGTGAAGTCATCAACCGACAAATTGAGGGTTGGACTTATATTAAAATTTAAACCCTAAGCTAAGTCATT
>CAZPAE010000292.1:0-4536 GCA_964584455.1 uncultured Thioalkalispiraceae bacterium | reverse complement strand
AGCTATCGCAGCTAAAAACTCAGTTCTTGCCTTGTCAAATTCACCTTGTGCTTTTTGCATTGTCTATACCTAAATTAGATTTTCCCAATATCGTTAATTTGTTATTTCTCTCGTTATTAACATATCTCTTCTACATTATTTTGATCATAAAAAACATGAACAGCGTTTGTATTTATTTATTCTAATATGGTTTCATAAATCTGAGTAAACCATTCAATTAATTCTGTGCAATAAAATCACAGCTGCAAAATATCAAGTTCAGTGTCACACACCCGATATAGTTTACAGGAAGGCAAAATAAATTTAGAGAACAGGACATGGATAAACCAGCTTTACAACACTTAACGCTAGATCAGTTACGCCAACATATTACGGCACACCATCACTTAGATGCCGACTACCATGCATTAAGGCGAGAGTGCCTTCGCCGTGCCGAGGGCTGGGGCAAACTCGCCAATTACGCAGGTTGTAGTATTTTATTTTTGTTAGCGCTTATCCTTTGGAATCATTGGTTCCTAGGCTAAATCACTTAACTTGCTTTAGCATATTGTTGGTAAGCTGAACTGGCTGCTTCAACGGCAACACCGGACTCAATTTTAGCACCAGAGGCAGTGAGTACTTTATCCAACGCATCTAAGCAATACTCAACGTTTTGCATCGTCGAACTACTACCCATCAAACCAATACGCCACACCTTGCCAGCTAATGCACCTAAGCCTGCACCAATTTCTAAATTATAATCTTGCAATAGTTGCGTACGAACTTGTGCATCATCAGCACCTTCTGGAATCGTAACGGCATTTAATTGTGGTAGCCGATCGGCTTCATTGACAACGAACTGAATCCCCATGGCTTCCAAACCTGCACGTAAGGCATAATGATGTTGTTCATGCCGAGCCCAGGCATTTTCCAAACCTTCTTCTTGCATCATAACCAGTGCTTCGTGTAAACCGTACAGGTTATTAATAGGTGCCGTATGATGGTAAGCGCGTTTGGTACCACCGCCCCAGTACCCCATGACTAAACTTAAATCTAAAAACCAGCTTTGTATCTTAGTCTTACGTTGTTGAATCGCTTGTGCTGCACGTTCGCTAAAGCTTACCGGTGATAAACCCGGTGGTGCGGATAAACATTTTTGTGTACCGGAATAAATGGCATCGATTTCCCATTCATCGACTTTTAACGGTGAACCCGCCAAAGAGGTCACCGCATCAACAATCGTTAAACAATCATGTTGATGTGCTAATTGGACTAATGTTTTCGCATCCGACTGCGCGCCGGTTGAGGTTTCAGCATGCACAAATGCCACCACTTTTGCATCCGGGTTAGCTTTTAAGGCTGATTCCAGTTTATTCGGGTCAACAACATTGCCCCACTCATCTTCTACCATCACTGCGGTGGCACCACAACGCTCAACATTTTCTTTCATGCGACCGCCAAACACACCATTTTGACAAACAATCACTTTATCGCCAGGTTCGAGTAAGTTAACAAAACAGGTTTCCATTCCTGCTGAACCCGGTGCGGAAACCGGCATAGTTAATTCATTTTTTGTTTGAAATGCGTATTGCAAAAGTTGTTTGATTTCGTCCATCATGTGGACAAAATTCGGATCCAAATGTCCGATAGTTGGGCGGGCCAATGCCTGTAAAACACGGTCGCTCACATCAGAGGGACCAGGGCCCATTAATGTACGCTTCGGCGGATGGAATGATTTGATTGTCATCAGGAAACCTCAAGTGCGTGTATAAAAACCAAGCATAAGAGTATACTTTAGCCTTATGACATTGTTAAGCATGGACGGACTATGACAACCAACTTACCCTTGATTATTGAACCTGAACAGGTTAACAAACTGACAAATAACGATAATATTCGCATTATTGATGTATCCCAAGGCAGTAGCTATATCAAACATCATGTTCCTAATGCGGTTTTTCTTGATTACAGCTGGATAGTCGATAGTGACAAACCACGCATGGGCTTACTCCCCAGCCAACAGCAACTGATACACATTCTGAGCGCTTATGGTATCGATGAAACCACCCATGTGATTGCTTATGACGATGAAGGTGGTGGCCGTGCCAGTCGTCTATTATGGACCTTACGTTGCGTTGGCCATCAACATTACTCGCTAATGAACGGTGGCTTACATGCATGGCTAGGTGAAAACCACCCTATTGATAACGACATTCATTTCCCCACCCCAACCACACGACAAACGCAGATCCAACCTGCCCCTATTGCAGATAAGGATTTTATCCTCGACAACTTGGAAAATAATGAAGTAGTAATTTTAGATACACGTAGTCCACAGGAATTTAACGGCATAAAAGTGTTTGCTGCACGCGGCGGACATATACCCGGTGCTGTTAATTATGAATGGACTAAAGCCATGGACCAAAATGCGTTTCTTAAACTAAGAGATAACACTGCGATTATGGAAGAATTAGCAGGTTTAGGTGTCACACCCGATAAGACCATCGTTTGTCATTGCCAATCCCATCATCGTTCAGCTTACACTTGCATTATGCTTGAGGCGCTCGGTTTCGACCAAGTGAAAGGTTATCCAGGTTCATGGTCTGAATGGGGTAACGATCCCACTACACCGATTGCCTAACTTACTCAGTAGGCGTCACAGCTGCAAAGGTTTGCCCCATGCGAATAGCATTACCCGGTTTGATTGCACTATCGAATTGCAGTGTCTTATCGGCAAACACACAAATAACCGTGGAGCCCATATTAAAGCGCCCCATCTCCTGGCCTTTTTCTAACTGTATTGCCGCTTGATCATCATAGACCCAACGATGCACAGGCTGTTTATGGGGTGGTGTAACAACACCATGCCAAACGGTTTCAATACAGGCCACATTGATCGCACCCACTAAGACCATGGCCATAGGGCCTACTGCCGTATCAAATAAGGCAACAACACGCTCATTACGTGCAAACAAATTAGGAATACAGCGTACCGTTTGTTGATTGACACTAAACAAGCGCCCCGGCACATACACCATTTGCTTTAATGTGCCATCAATGGGCATATGAATACGATGATAATCCCGTGGTGATAAATACAATGTCGCAAACTGACCGTCATGAAATGACTGAGTAATATCAGCATATCCACCTAATAAGGTTTGTACCGAATAGTCATGGCCTTTTGCTTGAAAAATCGTATCCTGCTCGATTGCCCCCGCCTGGCTTACAGCCCCATCAACTGGACAACATAAAACATCTTTTGCTCCCGCAATCGGTCTTGCCTCCGGTTTAAGCGGTCGGGTGAAAAAAGCATTAAAGTGTGGATACTGTTGATAGTCTGTTTCAACAGCCTGTGACATATCCACATCAAAATGGTTTATAAACCATTTCATGAACGCATTTTTAAACCATGCTGCACGCACACGCGTGAGCCACAGTGTTAAGCGTGAAATAAAGTGATGTGGTAATAAATATTGTGGCAACGCAAACAGGTAATCCCCTGCTGAGGCCTGAGCTGACTTTTCTTGCATGTACTAGTGATGATGATGGTGATGATCGTGTTTATCTTTGATACTAGCTTCTTTCACCTGAGCAGTAAACTGAATCGTATTATTATCACTGGTCTTTAACGTAATAGGTACGCTTTCCCCTTGCACAACCCGACGCGTCGGACCAAAAAACATTAAGTGCAAGCCGCCACGTTCAAATTTAAGCTTTCCATTGGCAGGCACCACTAATTTTTCCTGTTTGATCATTTTCGACAGTCCATCTTCAGTGACCGTCTTATGCATTTCAACATAATCAAAACCCTTGGCCGAAGCACTAATCAATGTAATAGGCTTAGCTGTCTTGTTGTGTACCATCATATAGCCTGCCATCACTTTTGAGACAGGTGGTGCTTCAGGTATCCAGGCATCTTGAATCACTAAATCGGCAGCGAATACCGCTTTTGTGCTTAATAGGAAAAAACCAAGGTATATTATTTTTTTTAGCATAAGTTTCATTAACCTGAATAGTAAGCCTGAATAGCTTTGAATGATTTTACAATTTCTTCGGGAATATGCGGTGTGGATAATACGGCACGCATTTGTCCTTTAGGATCAACTAAGATAATTTGTGAACTATGGTTCACAACATAATTAGTACTTCCTTCTTCCGCGTCCTCGTAACCGTATAGCACATTGAGTTGATTGGTTAACATGTCGATGTTATCGAGCTTACCTGTTACACCCACAAAATCCTTCTGATAATACTGCACATAGTTCTTAAGCTTATCAGGCGTATCACGATTGGGATCGACGGAAACAAAATACATCTGCGCCGGTGTTGCCACCTCGCCAGTCTTTGGCAGCTTGGCCCAAACCGATTTCATCACCAGTAACGTTGTAGGACAAATATCTGGGCAGTTGGTAAAACCAAAAAATAGAAAATTCCACTTACCTTTAAAACGGGTTTCTGTGAAAGGCTGGTTGTTGTGATCCACTAAATTGACGCCGGTAATCGGTTTACCTTGTGGCAAATAAGTCGCGGCTAAATCAGCAGGTAGTGTCTTTT
>CAZPAE010000291.1:0-4548 GCA_964584455.1 uncultured Thioalkalispiraceae bacterium | reverse complement strand
ATTTCCGCGTGCTGAAGCGAAAAAAGCAGCAATACCATGAATGGCAGATTGGCGTAATCATGCTATCAGCAGTAGGCACTTAGATATCGCCATCTGAACGACCGTGGCGTGATTTAGGGCTATAAACACGCCAAATACGTCTATAATGTGGCGTGAATGAGTGCTAGAATCACGCCATGAGATGGATATGGCAACAGCCCGACTGGCCAGTTTTTCGCTATGACAATCGCGTCCTCAATGATCGGGAACTTGAATTTCGTCTGAACTCAGAGCGTTTGGCCGGCCGCTTTGATGCATTGCCGATAGCGTCCCAAGAAGACGCTACGATCGATTTGATGCTTTCCGAGGCCATCAAGACCAGCGCCATTGAGGGCGAGGATCTGGACCGAGAATCGGTCAGATCATCGCTACTCTCTTTGATAACATCGGATACGCTACCGGCCAACTCAGACCAGAAAGCGGCTGGGGCTGCTTCATTACTAGTGGACGTTCGCAAGCACTGGCAAACAGCCTTGACGCATGACCTGCTGGGTAAGTGGCAATCCATGGCTGTCCCGGAGCAACGCTACACACCTATTCTGCGAGGTGCATACCGCAACGATCCTTCACCGATGCAAATCGTGAGTGGGCCTTACGGGCGGGAAAAGATTCACTATGAGGCCCCGCCAGCGACTCAGGTGCCTGATGAAATGGCGAGGCTTATTGACTGGTACAACCAAACCAGTCCTTTGAGCGGGGATAAGACAATACACGGGATCGCAAGAGCAGGTATTGCTCATCTCTGGTTCGAGATGATTCACCCCTTCAATGATGGTAATGGTCGAGTCGGCAGGGCGATCGCTGACCATGCGCTATCGCAATCTCTCGGTTATCCAACCACGGCTTGTCTTGCCACGGCAATAGAGGCGGACAAAAAAACCTATTACCTGCAACTGGAGAAAGCGAGTCGTGGAAGCTTGGATGTTAACGTTTGGCTGGGTTATTTCGCAGACACAATAATCAAGGCACAGGAAATTGCCAGAGAAGAGGTGAACTTTGTACTGGCCAAGACACGTTTTTATGAAGTCTATGGCAACCAGTTGAATGACCGGCAGGCCAGGATGGTATCGCGGGTATTCGCTGAAGGTCGAAAGGGCTTTGAAGGCGGAATAACGACTAAAAAATATGAAGCGATTACCAAGTGTCCCAATCGAACGGCCAGCCGTGATCTTTCTGACCTGGTTGCTAAGGGTATCATCATTCCGTTACCAGGTGGGGGCAGAACAACCCGATATGAGCTGACGGTTGTTGAACCGGCTCAGTCTGGTCTGATGAGGAAATGATTCTCTCCGATCAAGAGCGAGCGGCTTTATTTGCTCAAGCCTGAATGACTTAAGGAATTTCGATTTTGTCCTATGAACATCGACACACTCAAAGAGAAACTGGCTGATATTGATGCGGATACTTTGCGGGATTATATATTCGACCTCTACCTCCAGTACCCGGAGTTGAGTGACAAGATCGAAGCATTGACATTGGCAAATGATCCGGTCGCCCTGACCAGGGTGCTGCGCAAGCGTATTGCATCGCTGAAACGAGGGCGGAGGTTCATCGATTATCGGGCGAGTTTTGATTTTGCGCGCGAACTGGAAGCGGTACTCGCCGATATTGAAAGCGGACTGCTGGAGCGCTCACCGGAACATGCGTTTGATTTGATCGACCGGTTCCTGGCGACGGCAGAATCGGTGCTCAACCGTGTCGATGATTCCGGCGGTGCAGTGGGCGAGGTATATCGCCAGGCCGTACTATTGTGGTTGACAGCGGCTAAAGGCTGGCCGGATGCCAACGTCGACTGGCTTGAGCGGATATATCAGCTTTATCGGCAGAATGATTATGGCGTGCTTGATCCGCTATTGCCGAATGCCCACCTGCTGTTGACGCCGGATCAGCTGAAGCAACTTGCCTGGCGGTACGAAAACGCGTTGCGCAAGGTGTTAAAATCTCCTGAACAGAAAGGCAAGGTCAATCTCGTGGCCTTGCATAGCGGCGTGGCATTGGGACAGATAGCCGATGCCTTGCGCGATCCTGCCTTATACGAGCGCTCGGTGTTGATACGTTCGCCACAGCCAAACAATCTGCAAATGAAATCGATATGTGAAAAATATTTGCAGTATGAGCAGCCCGAGTCGGCCATGCGTTATTTGAACCAAGCATGGGAGAGCCGTTTTGAGCATGATCGTCTGGAATTGCTGGACAAGGTCTGCGTGCAAATGGGCGACCGGAAGCAGCTTAAAGTGATTCGTTTTCGGCTGTTTCAGAGCGAGCAGAGCTACGCCAGTTTCACGCGTTACCTGGATACCCTGGACGAGGATGAGAAAGAGAAGGCGTGTAGTTCTGCAATCAAGCAATCCGAACAGGGCAGCGACATCTTACGTAGCGCCGATCTGTTATTGAACCTGGGTCAGACGGAGAGCGCTCAGGCCCTGGTTCTGGCCCGGCATCAGGAGTTGGCGGAGTGTTTTTATGACGGTCTGCTGAGGCTAGCCAAGGCGTTTGAAAAAGCGGATTGCAATCTGGCGGCCACGGCGTGCTACCGCGCCTTGTTGCTGGATATCCTGGCACAGGCACGCAGTAAGGCTTACGGCCATGGTGCACGGTATTACAAAAAGCTGGAAGCACTGGCAAAGCGGATCAAGGTATTCAAACTACTGCCAACACATCACGCCTACGTGGAGCAATTGCACTCGGTGCATGGGCGGAAAAAAAGTTTTTGGGCGCGACTGGAATCATGATGTACCGAAGTCTGCAGCACAGCATGGGGGTGGCTCTTATCCACATTTCAGGTGAGTATTGGCAGCAATTTCTGAGCATGGTATTTTTAATGGTATTACCGCTTAGCAGGAATATAAACCATTGAATATAAAAGACAAAAAGTATTATTTACAATCGAGTGGGAGTAGCAGGCAATGTCTGGCACTGACTTGCAACGGCAGGTGTTCACTACCCAAGCATTATTTGCGACAAATCGAGTGTGGACTCGATATCTTCCAGCGTTATGAAATGAACCAAGCACACAGGCGCATACCCATCGGGATTCCGTGTTTTGGAATACCCTGCGGCAAGAAGGAGTCGAATGCCTGCTCGCCTGTGATATCGATACCCGAGTGGTGGTATTGAGCGACTATATCAACGCCACAATCATATTCAACCAGAGTTTTTGGCGGCGTTTCTCATTCATGCCGCGAGCGATTCTGCATAAACTTCAGTTACTACGTGGTTAAAGATCATCTCGACAACAAGGAACCGGATGCCATGAGCGATGATGGGACGCCGTACCACCGCCAGGGTAAACCGGCAGTCCTCGCCGCGCTGCTGATCTTGCTGTCCGGCTGCGCAACCTACAAGCCACAACCGCTGGATACAGCGTCACCGCTTCGCGCCAGAGTCGACGCGCTGCGCTTGCATGCGGCACCCCCGTCAGGCGAGGCCGGCGCGGATTACATCGTCAATCCGGTCGACGGACTGGATCTGACCGAGATCGGCGTGCTGGCCGTGCTCAACAACCCGGATCTGACAACGCGGCGCGCACAATCGAGGGTGTCCGAAGCCCAGGTTTTCAATGCCGGGCTGTTGCCCGATCCGCAATTGAGTTACGGATTGGACAAACCGACCGGTAATACCCCGGGTCTGGTGAATGCCTGGTCGCTGGGTTTGAACTACGACCTCATTCCCGTGGTGACCCGCGGCGCACGCGTCGAGGCGGCCGGCAGGCAGCAGGATCAGGTGCGTCTCGACCTGCTGTGGCAGGAATGGCAGGTTATCCAGCAGGCGCGAATGCTGGCGGTGCGTCAGCAACTCGAATCCGAACGGTTGACCCTGTTACACAAGATGCACGCGTTGTACAGCGTCCGCTACGGGCGTTCCGCCAAGGCGCTGCGCAACGGCGACATCACGCTGGATATCAACGGTACCGACCTGACCGCGCTGCTGGACACGTTAAGCCAGATCAACCAGCTCGAACAGACGCACAACCAGACCCGGCACGACCTGAATCTGTTGCTTGGCCTGGCGCCTGGCGCGGAGGTTACCCTGACGCCCCTGCAACCGCCAACGCCGCTGGCGCGGGAACAAGTCGACGCGCAGTTGCTGAGCCTGTCGGAGCGGCGCCCGGATTTGCTCGCGCTCAAGGCCGGCTATGCCAGTCAGGAAGCCAGCGTCCGGGCCGCGATTCTCGCCCAGTTTCCATCGCTGGGTATCGGCATTACCCGAGCCAGAGATACCGGCAACGTCGACACAGCCGGTTTCAGCATCAGCCTGAGCTTGCCGCTGCTCAGCGGTAACCGCGGCAATATCGCCATCGAGCGCGCCACACGCGAACACTTGCGTGAGGACTTCCGCGCGCGCCTGGCGCAGGCGCAGACGGACGTCGACCGCTTGCTGACATTGCAAACGATTTTGCAGCGCCAGATCGACGATCTGCAGCGCTACCTGCCGCAACTGAAAACGCTGGTCGATCGTGCCGAACAGGCTTACAGTAAAGGCGATATCGACGCGCTGACATTTCTGAAC
>CAZPAE010000290.1:0-4557 GCA_964584455.1 uncultured Thioalkalispiraceae bacterium | reverse complement strand
ATTTTCCCTGCATCAGATAATAAGATTTTAAATAATATTTTCTATAATAATGCAGCGAATTATACCTATCACGAATATCACTTAGGCAGTGACGCCAATACAGAGATCGATCATAACTTGCTAGATGCGACGTTACCGAGCCGGTTTGATAATACCAATTATAATTATGGTGCGTTGCCTAATAACTATGATGCAGCGAGCCTGTCTGTATTAGCCAGTGATTTTTCTATCATTAACGCTGTACGTTTAGCGGGTGCTGGGCAGGGGGTTAATAATGGTCAAACCACACTTTTGCCTAGCGAAGATTATGATGGTATGGCAAGAAATACGAGCTTAGCGGATATCGGTGCTTATGAGTACCATTCATCGCTGGATTCTTCATTGTTAGGCTTTTGGAACTTCAATGATGCCTATGGCGAAGTAGCTACCGACTTATCGGCATGGGCGAGGCATGGTTCATTACATAGTTTACCGGTAGCACCAACACTGAACGATTTAGCACAATATAGTCGTTGGGTGATCGGAAAATCAGCAAAAGCATTACGCTTTGGTGACGGGGTAGAGTCACATGTAGCAATCGCTTCAATGCCTGCAAACTATACACAAGGGCTGACGTTATCATTATGGGTCAAGTTTGATGAAATTAGTGCGGCACAAAACTATAAGTCGATTATCTCCGCGGTGACCGGTGATGTGGTTTATCCGCGGCTCTTTCAACGAAATAATGCCTTAGAATTCCAGTTTCGACATGATAATAATGATTTTGATAATGTGTATGCGTCATTGTCAGGTTATCAAGCAGGGCAATGGGTACATATTGCCGCTGTAATTGATGTTATTGCTGATGAAGCAATCCTTTATGTTGATGGTGTGCCAAGTAGTAAATCTATTGCGATGAATACGATTATGCAAGGGGGCTGGGATATGATGATAGGCAATGATGCGATTGCTAGTGCCGATCATAGCTTCAGTGGCGCAATAGACGAGGTGCAGTTTTATAATCGAGTGCTATCCGCATCGGAAATTGCCACCATTATATCCAATGGTGTCCTGTAGCTAGCTATATTGTTTGCTATAGCGCCTGAGAGATTTAGGCGCTATAGCCATTATAGTTAACGTGTGAAGGCTTTGCGCTTGGCCTTATCGATACGCGCTTTGGCAGAATCAAAATAGCGTATCATGTTAGATTCCATTTTCTTCACCATAGGGCTGTTGCAGTCTAACTGCATTAAGTTATAGGTGCCCTTAATTAGCTCATCTCGATAAATTTTGCCTTTGCCCTTAAAAAAGCGATCGGCGAATTTGGCAATACCATTGTTACCGTCATTGCGATAGATGACATTAAAAATATGATTAAAGCGACGGTTAACCCGGTAATGGGTATCATGGCCACCGGAGTCTGTTTCAAAGCGTACGCCATTAACCGTGTTATATTCAGTCCAGCGGTATTGGACGGTGCGACGATGGGCGCTGGCTTCGATACAGGCACTATTATATTTTTCATAGTTCAAAATATAAAACGCCATGACCGGATAAATCAGGCTAGCTTCTTCGATACCTGCGAAACTGGATTCCATGATTTTTCTACCAGGGATAACACCACCTGAAATCACCTCAAATATAGCACCCATACCCGCCATTGCTGGTTTTAACTGATTCATGGCATTGGCAATGGGTTGAGCCGATGCGGCATCAAGTTTTTTAAGGGTCTGAGCGTCATAACTATATAATGCATTAAGGTAGTGTTTAAATTCGCCACCGGTTTGGAAAGGCGCGACTTCTGCACGGCGTTTATTTAATGCCGCATAGATTGTTTTGCCTGGCGAAGTGCGGTAGTCACTTTTTAGTAGATGGTTTCGCTCAAATACTTTTAATGTACGCTCATGGCTCAGTCGATTAATCAGGGATGATAAGCTGCCTGTGGTTTTACTTAGTAATTGCCTCCGGGTTTGCTGGCGATATTGATGAAATGCCACATACTCGGGTAATTGATTTAAGCGAGAGTAGTGTTGGTTGAAACGGTTTTCGTAATCGACACCGGCTTTCACCGCCGCAGGCGTGTTGCCTAATTGCGCTACCTGCTGTTGATAACGCTGTTTTTCTGTATTGAGTAATTGTGCGGCAATGGCCAGTCGACGCGTGTTAAATAATTGATTGATTTGCTGTTTATTATCACGATTAAGCAGCGCATGAAAATGTGGGTGCTGTTTTTGCCAACTATCCAGTTGAGCAATACCTGGCATATCACTGCGGTTTGTTGCGTATTGTTTTGCTGCCGGTAAAGCAGATTGATGGATGGTTTGCTTTACCTTATCCATTAGTGGCGCTAATTGTTTTTTATCCAGCTCAGGAAAAGACCTTATACTGCGCTGATCAAAACTGGCCAATTTATTTAATGCATTAAATGTTGCCGGTGTGTTGGCCAGTTCGGTTCTAAGATTCTGATTTAATCGTGGCACAATCATTTTTTTATATTGTGCGATGGCATAAGTAGTGAATTCGGTTTTATCTTGTGGGAAAAGTTGCTGTAATGTGGGTTCAACGTGTTTTAGCATGCTTTTGACTTGTACCGGATCACCTTGATGCTTTGCCATATGTGCGAAATGTTGTTTGGCTTGTGCCATCCAAGCAAATAACATATTGAAACCAATTTCAGCGATGCTCTTATCCACATCGGTGATCTTTGAGCGATGTTCAAAAGTGTAAGCTAGTTGAGAGGCGAGGTTATTTCGGCCCTGCATAACTTCACGATCTCGTTGGCAAGAGCCTCCCAGCTGTATGGCGTAAATTTGGCGATCATCGGTATCGATTTCATGAAAAGGTTTACCGAAATAGGGCACGAAGTATTTATCACTATACATCAGGCGCAACAGGTGCTGTTGTTGATAGTGACGTGACTTAGGTGCTTTTTCGGTATTTTTAAGCCAGGCGGCTAGTTTAGCGTCACACTTGTTACGACTACGATCCTTACTCTGTTCTCTTTTAATCCGAATTCGATCAAAGAACCCGGCTTTTCTGACAGGGTTGGCTTCGTCTTGTAAAAATTCCCACTCGCTGGGAAAGTCGCTACCGCGCTTGGCAATCCATAATGAACACTGTTGATTAAAGCGTGTACGATTAAATAGGATGAAACCACTAGCATCGGGCAGTATGACACCAGAGAGCGAGGCGGCGTATTGATTATGTCGGTGTATAAAGCGGCGACTCGGTGCATTCACTCGAAACTGCAATGTCGCGGACTTTGCATCATATTGTCCTTTAAATAGGGTATCGGTCGTCATAGCATCTTGTCGTTTACCACGGTAGTCATAGGCAATATTGGTACGTTGCATATTGCCGGATATCTGTCCGTTTTGCGCTTGCTTGATGTGCATGACAAATTGGGTCGTAGTATTGCCACAGTGATAAATACCGGAATAGTGCCCCTTGAGCTGGGAGGCATTAGCACCAAATGTGGAAATATCCTGATTGGGTGAAAATTTAGACGAGATTTGTGTGTCAGCCGGGGCGCTAGTTGGGTTTGATGAGAGTAAATCTGTCACCGTGGCGCAGCCCACCAGTGAGAAGAGCGTTGTACTCACTAAGACCCCTAATTTAATCCAGATAAAAGCTGAATGCGGCATGTTCGTTCCTCGTCTCAATATAATGGTATTACTGACTAGACGTACATATTACTAAAATTTAGCCCAGAATTTAGCGTATTTTCAGCTTATTTAGCACTTTGCCAAGCGGTTGCACTGGGGAGGCATGCTTCATTTTTTGTCTTATTTTTTGTTTTCACGAATATAGTGATGAGGTCATGCCTTGTTTAGCGCGAGTCATTGTTACCAGCAGTTAAATAAAACTTTCTGCGGCGTGCTGAGTATGAATATCAAGATATTTTTATGTTCTAAGAAGGTGATATAGCGTGTTTTAAAAAGTGTACGCTAAAAAGACTACAGCTCTTTAGGGATGGTCGTTGTTTTATATTTGGTTTATGTATAGCACTTAAGTTTGTTGAATGATTTTATGATGAGCTAAGTGTCACGCTAAAGTCATTGTTAACGAATATATTTGCAAGAGGTTTATTTTGGGGTACATGCGATTTTGTGTATGTATTTTTATCGTTCTGTAAGGAGTTAATTATGAAAAAACTATTCCTATCCATTTCTTTATTATTAATATCTTTGCCTAGCATAGCGGCTTGGACACCATCATCCAGCTCGGCATTTTGGTCTCCTTGGACACAAGTAACAACACTGTACCCGAATAATGCTGGGCTTATCTTTAATACTGCTGCGGTTGAGACCATTCAAAGTACCTGTGATGGTGGCAGCCGTTTTTTCTTACCTGCCACACACCCGAATTACCATGTTTTAGCAGGCATAATTATAATGGCCTTTAACAATCAAACTGAAATCACTATTCATCTTGATGAAAACGAGTCGCCTAGCTGTGCGCGTGTGATTGACCACTTTAGAGTGCGATAAATCCTGAATGCTGTGCACCTAGTATAAAGGGGGAAAGATGAAAAAATATCTTGCTATATTATTGGCGACGTTATGGTTTTTTACGGGG
>CAZPAE010000289.1:1047-4569 GCA_964584455.1 uncultured Thioalkalispiraceae bacterium | reverse complement strand
CACGTGAAACATTAACATGACTTGATCCGCTGACTCTTCTTTTTTGATCTGCTCAACAAAAGACATCACGTTAGCATGCCCCAAATGCTGAACAGCGAGAGAAGCTAAACGATCGGCATTTTGCACAGTAGACTGGCGTTTGTGTAATTTAATACGTCGAATATCCGGGTTCTTATTAATCACAAACAATCGATGCACAAACTCCGTCTGCACGTTATGCTGTAACGCACTTTGTTGCAACCATTGCTGGGCAGACGCCCAAGTGCGCATCACATAGCTTCTATCACGTAAACTCCAACTAGACAAAGCACTGTTATTCACAAATACATAGATCAACGCAATTTTGCCCGATAACGTTGCAGCTGGTCCCACATGTGGGCTCGCCCGATACAAGTTATTTAAATGTCGCTCGGTGTTGATATCATCCAAAGCCCGGCGGGCGGTGGTTAGCAGCTCTGTCAGTTGCGCTTTTTGCTTTGCACTACGCACTGAAATAAGTGCAGAACGCCAAGACTGCTCTGCCTCAACATATTGCCACAATGCAGTATGGCAATATCCTCTCAACAACCAATAATCATATCGTAAGTGAGCCTGCCCGGACGGCAAGCCAGAGAATAAGGTCTCATGTCGCTCTAATATGCCAAGTGCAGTCAAATAGTCTTTTTTGATATAAGCATCTTGCGCCTGTTGAAGAACATCTTGATACGTGACATCCTCCTCAAGTTGACTATCATTGATAGGTATAATTTGCTCGGATGTTGATAATAACCAATGATTCATGATCACTGATATAGAACCAAGCAATACTAACCAAATGGATAAAATGGAAAATAGACGCGCCATATACCTAACGTGTTGATATTATCCCCGAACCAAGATAGAAAATAATATTACATAATCCCTTGTTATTTCAAATGATAAATATTTCCCTATTACGTGCCAATACACACAATGCAACGAAACAAGTTGCATTGCTTCATTTCGTCGGTTTTTTGGCGCTGGTGAGTTTTATTATTACCCTACCAAATAGATGGATCACTGTTGACGATGCTTGGTTTGCAGAACAAGCTTATTGGTTCGCAAAATTAGGGTTTGTTCGTTCAGAACTATTCGAAGGCATTTTAAATTATGAAGAGCGACAATTTGTCTATCACAAATTACATATATGGCAAGGAGCACTGATCACAAAACTATTTGGTTGGGGGCCTTATTTTTTCAAAGCCATTGGTCTTGGCTACATACTTATATTACTTGGTAGCGTTTACTATTACTTAAAAACTCAATTACAGAGCCGCAATGATGTTTGGTTAATATTCTTCATTTTATTCTTTTTCAATAGCTTAGTAGTACAACATGGCTTTGAATACCGGCCCGACATTATGATGATGTCTACCGGCTTTTTATCGTACCTTTTCCTACGCAAGGCAATGACACAACGCCGTATTGTTTTTATCATTAGCTCTGGTTTGCTGGCAGGCATAACCATGCTATTTCATTTAAATGGGGTTATTTTTATTGCTGCCGGAGCAAGCCTACTGTTATTGTATAAAGAACATCGGTATTTACCGATTTTCACTATGGCCAGCTTAGTAGGAATATCGCCATATCTTTATGAAATTATCAACCCAGTTCATTTCAATACTTTCTTACATCAGTTCTTAAACGATCCTGCCCTCTCAGAAGATGAGTTCAGCATTTTAGGCTGGCTTAAAAAACTATTGCTTGAACCTAAGCGTTATTTCCACCATGTCTATGACTCTCTCATGTTTATCCTATTTGCTTCGCTGATCTGGCTAAACTGGAAGAAAGTACGTCAGCATACAGAACTAAATACCATATTACTCTACTTTGGCTTACTGACTTTGTTTGTTGCGATCGTGTCGCCAGGTAGTAAAACTGTCTATTTGCTCTACACAATGCCTTACTTACTGATACTTGTATCGACGCTACTCATACCCACACTGACAACGCGAAAGCGTCAAAATATCTTTATCACACTATGTCTACTTTATATTGCAACTAACCTGGGTCATAGTTACTCAATCAGCCAAAAACAAAATGCTGAGACCATAGCTCAACATCAAGACATTGCACAAAAATATGAATTCTCAAAAAACGACAAAATCATGGCCCCAATCATTTTTGTTTTCAACCAAATGGGCCAGGTTCAGATCCAATCTTACATCAGCTATCTCATTAAGTATCATAATGAAGATACACCATTGTATGGTGATGCCTTCTTCGAACAATTTATTGCAGGTAAGAAATCTTTTGTTCTGCTCAGTCCACCGATGTTAGAAGATCTCCAACTCGAGCCGGTGCTGGGCAAGCACTACGCCGATTACCAATATATTGCCAAAGAACAAGACCTCTATATATTTAAATATTCTCCTATACACCTCTCAACACCGTAAATCCATTTACAAACCATATTGATCCCCCCTAAAATAGTTTCATCTATTTATAAGGGTAAACTATGCGGCTCAGTGTTAACGAATTTCGCCAGTGGGAGCACAAATCCATCACTCTACTGGGTATGTCCGGCGTGGGTAAAACACGTCTGGCTGCTTTACTGCGTAAAGATGATTGGTTTCATTATTCAGGGGACTACCGAATCGGCACACGCTATCTTGGTGAAGCCATACTGGACAATATTAAATTACAAGCCATGCAGGTACCTTTTCTGCGTGACTTGCTGCGTAACGATTCTATCTTTATCGCGAACAATATTACGGTTGATAATTTACAACCCGTTTCAAGCTTCTTGGGTAAACTTGGCAACCCAGAACAAGGCGGATTACCATTAGCCGAATTCAAACGCCGACAAGCACTACACCAGCAGGCTGAGATTGCAGCAATGCATGATGTGCCTGCCTTTATTGAAAAAGCGCAAAGTATTTACGGTTACAAACACTTCATCAACGATGCAGGAGGTAGCGTCTGTGAGCTTGACGATCCTGATACCATGGAGTTGCTGGCTGAGCACACGCTGATCGTTTATATTCAAGCGCCACCGCATGATGAAGAAGAATTAATCCGTCGCGCGGCACTTGACCCCAAACCGCTTTATTACCGAGATGCATTTCTTGATAAGTATTTACAACAATATCTCGAACAAAAAGAACTTGAATACGTCGCCATGGTAGAGCCCGATGACTTTGTGCGTTGGATCTTCCCAAAGTTATTTAAAGCACGCATTCCACGCTACGAGAAAATAGCACAAGAATATGGTTATACCATCAAGACCAGTGATTTATGGCAAGCTCAAACAGTCGACGATTTTCTAAAACTGATTGAAGATGCATTATAGGAAGTATGCTTTATGCCTATTGTCGCCAATACTGATTTACCTAGCTTCCAACGACTTCGACAAGAAGGGGAGACTGTACTCGAACAACATGATGCATTACAGCAAGATATTCGTGAGCTACACATTGGCCTATTGAATATGATGCCTGATGCTGCCTTAGAAGCGACAGAGCGTCAGTTTTTCCGTTTAATTGGTGAAAGTAACCAAATAGC
>CAZPAE010000289.1:269-1024 GCA_964584455.1 uncultured Thioalkalispiraceae bacterium | reverse complement strand
AATAGCACAGTTTTATTTGCATCCGTTTAGTATCGCTAATTTACCACGTAGTGAAAAAAGTCGGACCCATATTGAGCAATATTACGAGTCCTTTGAGCAGATTAAACACGGTGGCTTAGATGCGCTAATTATTACCGGTGCCAATGTCACTGGCCCTGAATTATCGAGCCAGTCCTTTTGGGAACCCTTGATCGACGTCATTGATTGGGCGTATGAAAATGTCACCTCAACATTGTGCTCGTGTCTGGCAACACATGCCGTGCTTGAGTTTCGCTACCAGAAAAAACGTCGGCCATTGGGTTTTAAGCGCTGGGGTGTTTATTCACACTCTGTGATGAACCGCCAACATCCCCTCGTTACGGGTGTGAATACAAAATTTGATGTGCCTCACTCTCGCTTTAATCAAATTGATCGCCAACAGTTTGACGAAGCAAACTTACCTGTGCTCGCACAAAGCGGCGATGCCGGCGTACACTTAGCGGTCAGTGAGGATCAGTTTCGACTTGTATTTTTCCAGGGTCACCCGGAATATGACACGATTAGTTTGCTAAAAGAATATAAACGCGAGGTAATACGTTATTATAATGGTGAAACAAATCAATACCCCCCTTACCCTGAAAATTACTTATCACCACAAGCACAAGCGATTTTAGGTGAACATCAGCTACAAGTTGATATCGCAAAGCAATCAAGCTTAGCGTTACCTACTTTTCCTGAAGCTTTACTAAGTGCTCAAATTGATAATACCTGGCACG
>CAZPAE010000289.1:0-259 GCA_964584455.1 uncultured Thioalkalispiraceae bacterium | reverse complement strand
TGCTGAAGCGATTATTAATAACTGGCTTGGCCAAGTTTATCAACTCACGAATGTCGACAGAAAAAAACCCTTTAAGGCAAATATTGACCCTAATGATCCATTAGGGTTAAATTTATCTTAAAGGGTTCGATAAAATCAGATTAACTATATTATGAAATAAAATAAGCGGTTCGTGAATTAAGCGCAACATCATACATCGCCGCAACCCCGCAAACATCTACTGGTACTACCCATTCATCTTCATCAAACCCCATTAAAC
>CAZPAE010000288.1:0-4581 GCA_964584455.1 uncultured Thioalkalispiraceae bacterium | reverse complement strand
CAACGAGGATTATAAATACCTAGAACTGGATCGTAGCCGCGCTTTGTACGAGGTGGGTTATAGAGTCAATATTGGTAATTCCATGACAGAAACCACCGGGGCTGACATCTTAATCAAATCACAACAACTGGATATGATGCAGTCTTATATGAAACTTAACAACTTAATTGGCCGCCCTTTACTCGACCAAAGAATAAAAGAGAAACGCTAATGTCACGCTTATTTTCATTTCTTACCTTCCTGATAGGCTTAATCAGTTTTTCCTCCATTACTTTCGCACAAGAGTTTGATGGAAAACTAGACTGGTGGCAAAAGACGCCGATTAAATTCGGTGTTTCTGGTACCGTAAAACAAGTAAATGTGCAGCCTGGGCAAAAAATCCCAAAGGGTGCACCAATGATGTCATTAAACCCACAAATATATAAAGCCGCTTTAGATGAGGCACGTTCAGTACTTAAAACGAAAAAACGACAGCTGACGGATGCGAAAAAAGACTGGGGTAGAATCAAAGAGCTGTATGATCGGCAAGTTTTGGCCTTAACAGAATATGAAGCGGCTCAAATGCGCTACAACCTAGCAAAGGATGAATATAATATTGCAAAGGCGAAACTACAAAAAGCCCAATTTTATTATCAGGAAAGTATTATTTCTGCACCTTTCGAAAGTTATGTCATCCACAATAGCACGGTGCCCGGACAAGTCATCATAAGCGACTTACAACTCGAACCCCTCATGACCATAGTATCTGCTAACAATATGATAGCGAAAACATTTATTTCTGAAGAAATCATCAATAAGTTACATGTATCTGATAGTGCCAATGTGATTATTGGCGAAAAAACGTTTCGTGGTAAAATCTATAATCTCGGCGTTGAGGTAGCTAATACTCAGGACAATAAAAACTACTATGAACTACATGTTTTATTTCCAGTCCAACGTATTGAAAATTTTAGAAGCGGACAAGGCGCCATGATTGAAATCCCCAATTTGTAGTCGTTTAAAATAAGGCAGATACCATGTTACACGGAAGAACAACATTACCACTATTTTTTTTAATCACATCACTCACTTGCACCACTGCCAGCGCAGAAACACCCCCCTCGGGCATCGGTGTACACTTCGAACCTAATCATAAGAAACTATTTATCCAACAAATGCATACCTTTGAACAAGGTATTAGCGATTTACTGGATGCCTTAGCACAACAAGACTATACCCTGGTTGCAAAACGAGCCAAGATAATGGGCCCTGAAATGAGCCGCAAACTCCCCAACAGCGCAAAGAAAAGCTGGCCGACAGAATTCAAAAAAATTGGTGGCAGCGTTCATAACGGTTTTCTCAAACTCGGGTTAGATGCCGAATTGGAAGACCCACACTTAACGCTGAAACAATTATCTAGCATTATTAAGAGTTGCCATGCTTGTCACGCCCAATACGATATTAACCCCTAGCTATTTTTAAGGTAGTTCAATATGAAAAATACATTTTCTTTTATTAGTATCACGCTTCTTAGTTTGGTATTGACTAGTCAGCCGGCCTGGTCTGAGGAACCCACTTATCAATCCGATTATGTTGGCCAGGAAAAACGAGAAATTAAAACCCTCTCACCCGACGATATATCCCAACTACGCGAAGGTAGAGGTTGGGGACTTGCCAAAGCAGCCGAACTCAACGGCCTACCAGGCCCTATTCATTTATTAGAAATGCAAGAAGAAATCGAACTATCCTCGGAACAGATAGAAAAAATCACCCATATTTATGAAAAAATGAAAACAGATGCACAGCGTCTTGGTAATAGACTCATTGCCCTAGAAAAATCACTTAACAGTGAATTTGTTAACAAAACAATTACCGATAAGCGCTTAAAACAGCTGTTAACCGCCATAGCAGAAACACGCAAAGTATTGCGCTACACACACTTATCTGCCCATTTATCTACACCTGCGCTATTGAGCGAAAAACAATTGACGGCCTATAACTCCTTGCGCGGTTATAATTCCGGTGACCCTTGCAATAATATACCTAAAGGCCATGACCCTAAAATGTGGAGAATGCATAACGGCTGTTCATAGCTTTTATATGTAATAGATGGTGGCATCATCATGTTCGGCATACTTTTTATTGCTCTACTGGTGATGTCATTTTTATTTACCTTGCTTGGGCTGGGTGGCGGCATTGTCTATATGCCTATTATTAGCTGGGCAGGTTATGATCTTAAATCGGTCGCATTACCCACCGCATTACTACTTAATGCAGTTTCAACGGCTATTGCCTCCTGGCATTATGCTAATAAGTCCATGATCAACTATAAAGCGTCTTACCCTATCATTATCGCTACCTTTATTATTACCCCTGTGGGCGCCTATATCTCAACCCATTTAAGTGAAATCATCATTGTTAATTTGTATGTCGTCTTTTTATTGATTGCTATTTTACTCATGCTAAGCCAGCACAAATTTATGTCACTATTAGGAAAACACTTTCCTATACCAAGTAAACCAATCTTTCTTAGTACTAGTGCTGGTCTATTTATTGGTTTTATTTCTGGCTTATTAGGTGTGGCAGGTGGGGTATTTGTTTTACCAATACTGCTCTTGCTTGGCATAAAAAGCAAAATGGCCATTGCCACAGCAACCTATGTCGTTATGTGGGCCTCGATAATTGGTGCCGCATCGCATATCAGCCTAGGCCATTTCGAGTATCAGATTATGCTATTAGGCGCTTTAGCCGTGCTTATTGGTGGATATAGTGGCGCTTACTTTGTCGAAAAGTTTGTAAAACCTAATTACATTAAATATTTGTTTAGCTCTTTTTTACTAATTGTTGCCGTTAAAACATACTATCCTTATCTCTAGTTATATTAAACCTCACGTTCCATTATCTTGTGACATAGTTCAATCAACTCCGTTGCCTGGGCTTTAGATAAACCTGTGGCACAAAACGCCTTTTCTGTAATCTCAGCACTTTTTAATGAAAGCGCCTGCCCTGCTTTGGTCAGCGCAATATTTTTTTGCCGCTCATTGTTTTCCAAAACTTGTCGTTGAATAAGTTGTTTTTGCTCCAGGCGTTTTAACAAGGGTGTCATGGTTGCTTTACTCAGCCCCGTCTTTTCCGCTAAGCGGCTGATCGAAATATTGTCTTCCTGCCACAAGGCCATCAATACAATAAATTGGGTATAAGTTAAACCTAAGGGGTTTAATAAAGGCCGATAGATGCTGGTCAGATGACTTGATGCCGAATAAAGGGCAAAACAAAGCTGATTGTCGAGTTGAGCAACGGACACAATATGGCTCCAAGATCATGTTTATAAACAAATTTTGCGCCTTAATGATTAAATACGCAATAATTTGTTGATTTATAATTCGTACACGAATAATATGTAGACTAAATTAATTTTAGGATATTGATTATGATTAAACGTATCATCGCTTTAGGCATCTTCACATCAGCTATGCCCACTTTGGCAGCAGATATCCACCAAACAGCTCTGCATACCGTTGATTCATTTGAAAAAATATTTGGTATTACCGAGGGTAAACGGCGAAATCACACCAAGGGGTTTTGTTTCAAAGGCGTATTTCTCCCCCACGATAAAGCGATTGAGCAATATACCAACAGCCCATTATTTAGTGGGAAATCAAATGTGATTGGTCGTCTCTCTCATAAAGGTGGTAATAACACAGCCCCAGATAACAAACCCGCCGAATACGGTATGGCCTTATCCATCACCACAACGCAGGGTAAACATCTTATGTCTATGAACACCCTCGACTTCTTCCCAGTGGCAACACCCGAAGCATTTGCTGAACTCATGCATGCCAAGGCACAAGGACCTGCCGCAGTAAAAGCTTTCAAAAATAAAAACACCGATTTACAACGCTTCAAAGCACATGTAGCGAAAAAACCAAAAGTACTTACTCCTTATGAAGGTAGCACCTTTAATAGCATTAATAGTTTTTACTTAGTGAACACTTCTGGCCAAAAAACAGCGGTCAGATGGTCTTTTGTTCCAGCAAAACCACAAGCGATTGTATTAAAACCCCAACAAAACTTCTTCTTCAACAACATGCAACGCAATTTGCAAAAACAGGATATTGTTTGGAATATGATTTTTACTTTCGCCAATGATAACGATGCTATCAACAATGCGGCTATTGCCTGGACAGGTCAACGCAAACAAATTATTGCAGCAAAGCTACAAGTACACTCGATTAGCACAGAGCAGCATGATCAATGCGATGATATAAATTATGATCCGCTCGTATTATCACCGGGATTTGAGCCCTCAGCCGATCCTTTATTGCAAGCACGACGTAGCAGCTATGCCATTTCTTTTGCAAAACGTCTATCTGAAAAAAATAACCGTCAACACCTGCAAAGTAAATGATGAGGAAAACACAATGAGCACACCATGGTTAACAAGTTTAAAAACAGACACACCTGAAGCCGGTTATGAGCTGGCTATAAAACTATCGAGAATGGGTGTGAAATACACACAACCATCCGAAGAAATAAGAAATAAATTGCGCCCAGTGTATGATGAAAACCCAGATAGCTTGATTGCCTCTTCACAGGTTATCG
>CAZPAE010000287.1:4549-4619 GCA_964584455.1 uncultured Thioalkalispiraceae bacterium | reverse complement strand
CTCAGGCTCACAAACATCACAATTAATACATTCATCATTAATTAATAAAGACATACAAACTACCACAAGT
>CAZPAE010000287.1:0-4539 GCA_964584455.1 uncultured Thioalkalispiraceae bacterium | reverse complement strand
GAAAACAAATACTAAAAGTTGAGTGAAATAGTAGCCTATTTATTGTCGCATTGCAGCTACCACATTGGGGGGGACAAAAGCGCTCACATCACCGCCCAATTTCGCTATCTGCTTGACCAAACTAGAAGAAATGTAGGAATACTGCTCGGCTGGGGTTAAAAAAACAGTTTCAATATCACTGCGTAAATGGCGATTCATGCTAGCTAGCTGAAATTCATACTCAAAATCGGACACCGCCCGTAGACCACGCACGATCACATTCGCCTCACATTCATACATAAAATCAGCCAGTAAGGTATTAAAACCACATACTTCTACATTGGGCTGGGATGAAACAGCCTCTTTGGCCAGGGCGATACGTTGCTCGTGGGAAAAGAATGGCTCTTTATCAGCACTTTGCGCCACCGCCACAATGAGCTTAGAAAATAACTGGCTAGCCCGTTGTACCAAATCTGTGTGGCCACAAGTAATGGGATCAAATGTTCCTGGGTAAATAGCGACGATGTGTTGGCTCATGAGACAAAGATAGGCATTGATTTTATTCGCGGCAAGTCAGCCACCTACGTGGTATAAAGCATAACATACCTGGCCGGCCTGTTTCTCGCGATGCAATTGCCAATCAGCCGGTAATGCCTCACTAGCCAAACGGCCATCGTGTTCTAAATAAACCCATGCACCAGCAGTCAGCCACCCTTGTTGCAATTGCTCGATACAGGGCAAAAGAAAATCACCGGCATAGGGTGGGTCAAGAAACACCACATCAAAAGGCTGTGCTGTGCCAGCCAAAAACCGTCTTACATCACTTAATTGTATTTGTGCTGCCGTGCTGCCCAGCATGTCACAAGTATTCTGCAAACTGTTCACCGTTGCTTTATGGCTATCAACAAAAACAACTTGTGCCGCTCCGCGAGACAATGCCTCCAAGCCTAAACCACCGCTACCACAAAACAAATCCAAGCATCGTGCACCTTGAATAACCGGCATTAGCCAATTAAACAGTGTTTCACGAACGCGATCGGGTGTGGGTCGAAGTTGCGCATTGTGCGGAAAATGAATCTTTCGCCCACGCCACTGACCGCCAATAATACGTAAAGTGCGTTTACCAGAAGAACCTGCCATCAAGGCTGGGCTTATTTTGCCATATCCCCCACCAGCACTGTCACCATTGACTGTGGGTGGATACGCCGTTGAAAAGCATCTTTAATTTGTTCTCGGGTAACTTTCTCTACCTGTCGATTAAAGGCTTGCAGATAATCAAGCGGCAGTTGATAAAAACCGATCACCGCAACATATTCCATAATGTCTTTGTTCGAATCAATTCTCAACGGAAAGCAACCGGTAATATATTTCTTTGCATCTACAAGCTCAGCCTCGGTAGGTCCTTCCTTAATGAAAGTTGCTAAGGTTTGATTTAATACTTGTAGCGCTTGTTCAGCTTGATCATTGCGGGTTTGTAGTCCCATCAAAAAGGGGCCCTTACGGCGCAGTGGTGCAAAATAAGTATAACTACTATAAGCCAAACCGCGCTGCTCACGAATTTCAGTGACCACTCGGGAACCAAAGCCGCTGCCGCCTAATATATGGTTACCTACATACAAGGCAAAATAATCAGGATCACCACGGTAATTCCCTTCTTGTCCAACCCAAATATGAGTCTGACTGGAAGGGTGTTGTTTTTGTACACGACGCGCTTTTTCAATGGTAGCCACAGCAGGTAATGCAGATGCAGACTTTCCTTTAGGTAAAGCTGCGGTGAGTTGATTTGCAATTTGTTCAGCTTGCTTACGCTCAACTGCACCAACAATGACAACAATCGCATTATTTGCCACATAATATTGCTGATAAAAATCTAGCAGATCTTGTCGGCTAATACGCTTAACACTCTCTTCTGTACCACTCCTGGGTGTAGCATAAGGGTGTTGTTGGTATAAGGCTTTAAAGAAAGCCAACTCGGCGATGGTACTGGGTGACTCTTGTTGATTACGTAACCCTACTAAAACTCGCTTACGTTCCCGCGTAAACTCACTTTTTTTGAAATGTGGCTTTTGCAAAATAGCCTGCATGGTTTGTAGTGCTGGGGTAAACAATTCTTTATCGGTTAAGCTACGCAAACTTATCTGAGCCATATCACGACCGACACTAGCCCCAAACTGCGCGCCCACATTATCAAACCGCTCACTGATTTGGTTGGTATTCCATTTGCCGGCACCATTATCAAGCAATAAGTTTGTTAACGAGGCTAGGCCAGGCTTATCACCATCACGTGCACTGCCTGCATCAAACACTACCCGAACATCCACCATAGGCAATTGCGGTGCATGTACATAATAAACCCGGGTTGCATTATTAGTTTGCCAGGTTTGAATATTCAAACCTTGTTCCGTTTGCTGTTTAGTACCAGGAGAAGTTGCCTTTGGTGCAACCTGGCAAGCTAAGAGTAAACAGCTAGATAAAGCAAGCACAAAAAACTTCATCGTTTATTTCACCTATTTAAAAATTTATACAAAAATCATTAATGACGCAGTGGAATTTGAGGACTCGAGCGACTCGTTGATTCGCTTTTTTGTGGCTCTAATATAGCGATAGTTAAAGTATTATCGACTAAATATTTTTTTGCGACTTGTTGTATCTGCTCTGGTGTCACAGCTCGGATCTGCTCAACATATTCATCCGCTTTTTGCCAACCTAAACCAACCGTTTCCAATTGGCCTAATGCCATGGCTTGATAAAAAACCGAATCCTTTTCATAAACATCATTAGCAATCACTTGAGCTTTAATGCGATTTAGCTCGTCCAGACCCACTTTTTGTTGTTTAATTTTTTCCAGCTGTGCTTTTAGCGCTTTTTCCACATCACTGATGCTATGTCCTTGTGCCGGTGTTCCGTCTAACAAGAACAGTTCATTATGCATCGAATGCATGTTATAGCCACTGTCTGCATTTACCGCAATTTGCTTAGTACGTACTAACTCTTTGGGTAAGCGTGCACTATCACCACCACTTAAAATACCTGCTAATACTTCCAAGGCATAAGGCTCCCATGGTTGTTCCGCAGTGCGTAACACCGGCACCTTATAGCCCATAATCATATAAGGCACTTTTGCTGGCGCACGTACAACAAGTCGGCGCTCACCTAATTGCTTCGCCTCAATACGTGGTTTTAGTGCTGGAACGGGGCGCGACTTAATATGACCAAAATGTTTTTTAGCCAACGCATACACTTCATCCGGGTTGACATCACCGGCCACAACCAAGGTTGCATTGTTAGGGGCGTACCATTGGTCATACCAAACCTTTAAATCCTCTACTTTCATATTGTCTATATCATTCATCCAGCCAATGATCGGATTTTTATACGGGTTACTGTTATAAGCCGCTGCATTAAATTGCTCATAGGTTAATGAGCGCGGGTTATCTTCTGTGCGCAAACGCCGCTCTTCTTTGACAACTTCAAGTTCCTTTATGAACTCGTCTTTAGGCAAAGTCAGATTGCGCATACGATCGGCTTCTAACTCAAAACTCACAGGTAAGCGGCTTTTCTCAAGCAATTGGAAATACGCGGTATAATCGCGCCCAGTAAAGGCATTGTCTCGTCCGCCATTGGCTTTAATCAGTTTGGAAAATTCACCGGGCGGCACTTTTTCAGTCCCCTTGAACATCATATGTTCTAATGCGTGAGAAATCCCAGTAATACCATTGTTTTCATAACTGGCACCCACTTTGTACCAGATTTGTGACACCACCACGGGTGCACGATGGTCAGGGCGAACTAACAACTTCAGACCATTATCTAACTGATACTCATGAACAGGGGTTTGCGCAAATATCGCTGCCGAAGACAGGCCCATGGCAAGGCATAACAATTTACGAATCATTTATCACCTTTGTTAAATACGTACTATATATAGACTGACGGATACCAGAACAAATGGTAGGATAGCGTAGTTTTACTGCGCATATCCACTATGGCGCCCGTACTCAAGACTAGACTCATATGGCTTTATTTAGTTTCAAAAAACCCGATAACAAACAAGAACAAAACGATGGCTGGTTTAGCCGACTCAAACAAGGATTAAGCCGCACCCGACAAAACTTAAGCTCCGGTCTTGGTGACCTATTCCTCGGTAAAAAAGCCATTGATGATGAGCTGCTAGAGGATATCGAAACCAGTTTACTCACTGCCGATATGGGTGTAGAGGTAACGCAAGCGGTCATTGCTGAAATTACTGGCCAAGTCTCACGCAAAGAACTCGCTGACAGCGGCGCACTGTATCAAGCACTACGCCAACAATTATTGGCGATTTTACAACCGTCCACTGAGGCATTGAGCTTACCCGAGCAAGACAAACCCTTTAGTATTCTCGTTGTGGGTGTTAATGGTGCAGGCAAAACCACAACGATTGGTAAACTTGCCAAACATCTACAAAATGCAGGGCAAAAAGTCCTGTTAGCCGCAGGTGACACCTTCCGAGCCGCCGCCGTTGAACAGCTGCAAACCTGGGGACAAGTCTCCGAAACCTTATGTCTCTTATTAATGCCA
>CAZPAE010000286.1:0-4621 GCA_964584455.1 uncultured Thioalkalispiraceae bacterium | reverse complement strand
CGATGAAAGTGCTAGCTTACTAGAAGCACTGGAAGTGATGAGCGCCAAAGGTTTGGGTATGACGACTGTTGTTAACCAAGATCAACAACTGCTGGGGATTTTCACCGATGGTGATATTCGTCGTTTACTGGATCACGGTGAATCAAATTTAAATACGGTTAATATTGCGCAAGTCATGACACGTGATTGTTTATCCATCAATAAGCAGCAATTAGCGGCTGAGGCATTGCAACTGATGGAAACCAAACGGATCAATGCCCTGCCAGTGGTAGATGAAAATAATAAAATTATCGGCGCATTGAATATGCACCACTTATTACGTGCCGGTGTCGTTTAAAAGCGAGTTTCTTATGCAAGATATCCTACAACGTGCACAACAAACCAAGTTGGTTATTTTCGATGTCGATGGTGTGCTTACCGATGGTAGCTTATTTTTCGGTGATGATGGCCAGGAATACAAATCATTTTATGCCCGTGATGGCTTAGGAATAAAACTATTACAACGGACCGGTGTCGAAGTAGGTGTCATTACGGCACGCCACTCTCAAGTTGTTGTACATCGTATGGAAAATCTCGGCATCAAGCATTTTTACCAAGGTCAACTAGATAAGCTTGTAGCTTACCACGATATGCTGGATACCCTCTCACTGCGTGCTGAACAAACCGCTTATGTAGGGGATGATGTGATTGATTTACCCGTCATGCGACAAGTAGGTTTAGCCATTGCGGTTCAAGATGCACACCCATTTGTTAAACAACATGCTCACTGGGTCACCGAACACCGTGGTGGTCGGGGTGCCGCCCGCGATGCCTGCGAATTAATTATGCAGGCCCAGGGAACACTAGAAACCCAATATCAAACCTTTTTGAATCAATGAGTAAATTTCGTTATCTCTTTTTATTGATTCTTGTTTTATTAGTTACGCTTTTTACACGTTGGTTATTAACATCAGTAGAAAAACCCACTGACGCTCCCCCGACTGAAACCCGTCACGACCCTGATTATTTTCTCAGTGACTTTCGCGCTACGGTTTATGACCATAAAGGTCAGCCCAATTATCGAGTTGATGCCTCACACTTAGATCACTACCCCGATGATGACACCATGGAACTTAAGGTAGTCCGTATCGAATATGATGATGCCGACCAACAACGCTGGCAAGCAACATCAGATAGAGGTATTGCCTATAAAAATATTGAAGTACTACAGCTCGATGGCAACGTCGAAGTAAAACGTCTCACCAATAACCCGGATAAAATGTTGACCATTCAGGCAGAAAAACTACGCTTTGACTTTATTAAACAACAGGCCAGTACAAAAACACAGGTGAAGATTACGGGAAAAAACAGTAATATAAATGCTGTCGGTATGCATGTTGATCTTAATACCGGCTTATTAACACTAGAATCTCGGGCGCGAGGTCATTATGTCCCTTAAATCTATTTTTTTGATTGGCTTGTTCACTATCACAACAAATGCATACGCACTGTTGAGTGATCGTGATCAACCCATTGAGATTGAGGCAGACCGCGTTGAAGTCAATGAAAAAAAAGAAATAAGCCATTACCAAGGCAATGTGCGCATGCACCAAGGCACCTTAAAAATTATGGCAGACGAAGTATTCGTCTATATGCAAGAAGGGCGGCTGGATAAAATTATTATTCTCGGTCAACCCGCTGAATTTGAGCAGCAACCAGAAAACAAACAAGATATTGTGAAATCCCGAGCAGAACACATGGAATATTTTGCTAATAAAGAATTACTTATCTTAAAACGCAATGCCAATATTGTGCAGGGTGGTAATCATTTCAGTGGTGATTTCATCGAATACGATACGCTCTCCAGCACCGTGAAAGCGAACAAAGAGCAAAACAGCGATTCTCGGGTACACGCTGTGATTCAACCGAAGACCGAGCAAGACGCCCCTGCAGAAGAGCCCCAACAACCGCCCCTTACACCGGAGACCTCAACTCCCCCATGAGCACCCTAGCCGCCCAAAGTCTTGCTAAACACTATAAGCGACGCACCGTTGTCAAAGATGCCTCGTTTCATATTAATAGTGGTGAAGTCGTTGGCCTACTCGGCCCCAATGGTGCCGGTAAAACCACCTCGTTCTATATGGTGGTCGGTTTAGTCGAGGCAGATAACGGCAATATTTATCTAGATGATAAAGAATTGACCAGTCTCCCCATGCACCAACGAGCGCGGCTGGGCATCGGCTATTTACCCCAGGAAGCCTCGGTATTCCGAAAATTATCCGTGTCCGAAAATATTATGGCGATTTTGCAAACACGCGAGGATTTAGAGGCTCTGCAACGAGAGCATGTACTCGAAGAATTGCTCGAAGAGTTGCACATTACCCATATTCGACATAATGTCGGCATAAGTTTGTCCGGTGGTGAGCGCCGACGGGTAGAAATTGCTCGCGCCTTGGCCACCACACCACGCTTCATATTGCTAGACGAGCCTTTTGCCGGGGTTGATCCGATTTCGGTACTGGATATCCAGTCCATTATCCAACACCTGCGAGAACGCGGAATTGGGGTTCTCATTACCGATCATAATGTTAGAGAAACTCTCAAAATTTGCGACCGAGGTTACATACTCAATGCGGGGGAAGTCATCGCACAAGGTGAACCTGAAACGTTATTGGCCGATAAACAAGTTAGGAAAGTGTATTTGGGTGAACAATTCCAACTATAAAATCAAGGCTGTGTGTATGACTAAAACTACGCTAAAATTGTACTATAGCCAGCAGACTGGTCTTGCTGGCTTTTTTAACTAAAAATTATGAAGCAAGCACTACAACTCCGTCTTGGTCAGCATCTCACCATGACCCCACAATTGCAGCAAGCAATCAAATTGCTGCAACTGTCAACATTAGAATTACAGCAGGAAATTCAAGAAGCGCTGGAATCTAACCTCATGTTAGAGGTGGCAGAAGACAACGAAGACAGCACACCTCAAGCCAGTTCGGAAGAAATGGCTGAGCAAGTGGATAAGCCAGAACAAGACAGCGTTCAAACTGAATCGATTCCCGATGACCTCCCCGTAGACAGTGCCTGGGATGACATTTATGACAATGTACAAACCAGTGCCCCTAGCACTAACTATGATTCAGAACGAGAATTTGAGGTCACTGACAGCGCTGGTGAAAGCTTACAAGATCATCTGCGTTGGCAAATGCAGCTCACACCTTTTTCAGACTCCGATTTACTGATTGCCAGTGCCATCATTGACTCCATTAATGATGATGGTTTTCTAGGGACCACTATCGAAGACATCCACCAGGATTTTCCGCCCGAACTGGAAATCGAGCTGGACGAAGTCGAGGCCGTATTACATCGTATACAGAATTTTGACCCGCCAGGCATTGCCGCACGCGATGTGCGCGAGAGCCTGTTACTGCAACTGAATCAATTAGTTGTGGAATCAAAACAAAAAGATGTGGCCATTGAGCTGATCGAAAAACATTTTGATTTATTAGCCAACCGTGATTATCAACAACTGATGCGCAAATTGAATGTGGATGAGGCAGAGTTAAAACTCATTGTCCAAACCATCCAGTCATTAAATCCGCGCCCAGGTAGTCAAATCACGGCCAGTAAACCTGAATACATCGTACCGGATGTGATCGTGCGAAAAATTAAAGGTAAGTGGCAAGTGGAATTAAACCCGGATGCCGCACCACGTATTCGCATTAATTCCCACTACGCGAGTTTGGTTAAGCAGGTTAATAACTCTTCAGATACCACTTACCTCAAAAATCATTTACAAGAAGCCCGCTGGTTCTTGAAAAGTTTAACCAGCCGTAACGAAACTTTGTTAAAAGTTGCTACCTGCATCGTAGAACGGCAACGCGCTTTCTTAGAATATGGTGAAGAAGCCATGAAAGCATTGGTGTTACATGATATCGCTGAAGCCGTCGAAATGCATGAGTCCACCATCTCGCGGGTTACCACGAAAAAATATATGCATACCCCAAGAGGTATTTACGAATTGAAATATTTCTTCTCCAGCCATGTATCAACTGCTGATGGTGGAGAATGTTCAGCCACGGCTATCCGTGCTTTAATTAAGAAATTGGTCGCCGCAGAAAACCCAGCTAAGCCATTGAGTGATAGCAAAATTGCCAATGTGCTATCCGAGCAAGGCATCAATGTGGCGCGCCGCACCGTCGCCAAATATCGCGAGGCGATGACTATCCCCCCCTCCAATGAGCGTAAACGACTTGCATAATGCCAACACGTAGAAGGAGTATGATATGCAGTTAAATGTAACCGGACACCACATCGACATGACTGACTCGCTACAGCACTACGTAGAAACCAAAATGGGGCGTTTAGAACGACATTTTGATAACGTCACCAATGTCCATGTTGTACTCAGTGTCGAAAAACAGCGCCAAAAAGCTGAAGCCACATTGCATATCAGCGGTGCTGATATTTTTGCTGACGCAGTTGATGAAGATATGTATGCAGCCATTGATTCATTAGCCGATAAACTGGATCGTCAGGTCAAAAAACATAAGGAAAAAGTCACCGACCATCGCCGTAGTGAGGGTCGTGCACAAAAACAACCCGATTTATAAGCCAAGGGCCATAGAAGCAACTCATGAAC
>CAZPAE010000285.1:0-4632 GCA_964584455.1 uncultured Thioalkalispiraceae bacterium | reverse complement strand
CATCACGATGTACCGGTTCACCACAGGGAATAAACCAAAGCTGTTCCAGCTGTAATGTTTCAACAACATCAACTGCGGGCCGCAAATGTCCAAAGTGTACGGGATCGAACGTCCCTCCATAAATCCCGATCATGCCACCTTATGTACCATCATTATGTGCGAATATGTCCATCACCTAAAACAACGAACTTTTGCGATGTTAGGCCATGTAAGCCCACTGGGCCACGGGCATGAATTTTATCTGTACTGATACCGATTTCTGCACCCAAACCATACTCAAAACCATCGGCAAACCGGGTAGACGCATTCACCATCACCGAGCTGGAATCCACTTCTGTTAAGAAACGTCGTGCACGCGTATAGTCTTCGGTAACAATGGATTCAGTATGTTGTGAACTATAACGATGAATATGATCCATCGCTTCATCCATGTCGCGCACAACCCGGATGGATAAAATCGGTGCTAAATATTCGGTTGCCCAATCTTCTTCGGTTGCCTTTGTAATATCAGGCAATACTGCCTGGGTCTTTTCACAACCACGCAGCTCAACGCCCTTCTCTTTATATAATGTCGCAAGCGAGGGCAATGCTGTTGCAGCCACCGCCTCATGGACTAATAAGGTTTCCATGGTATTGCAGGTACCATAGCGTTGGGTTTTTGCATTGAAGGCGATATCCGTGGCCTTTTGCATATCCGCCTTATCGTCGATATAAACATGGCAGATCCCATCAAGGTGTTTAATGACCGGTACCGTTGCCTCGTTACTGACACGTTCGATCAAGCCTTTACCACCACGAGGCACAATCACATCAACATATTCCGGCATGGTAATAAGCTGGCCCACGGCCCCACGATCGGTGGTTTCCACGACTTGAATCAACTCAACCGGTAACTGCGCTACTTGTAGCCCTTGCGCAATACATTTGGCCAATGCCTGATTGGAATACAACGCCTCTGAACCACCACGCAAAATGGCTGCATTGCCTGACTTAAGACATAACATTGCCGCATCAATGGTAACATTAGGACGTGATTCATAAATAATACCGATCACACCCAACGGAACGCGCATTTTGCCCACCTGAATCCCCGAAGGCATATAACGTAAATCGGTGATTTCACCTACCGGGTCAGCCAATGCCGCAATTTGCTGTATCCCTTCTGCCATACTGGCAACACGCTTTGAGTCCAGAGCAAGCCGGTCCAATAGTGCAGCATCTAAACCTTTTTCTTTACCGGCAATTAAATCCTTTTCATTTTCTGCTAACAGGGTTTTTTCGTTGTTTAAGATTGCATCTGCAATCGCCATTAAAGCCTGGTTCTTTTGCTGTGTTTGAGCTTGTGCCAAATGGCGCGCAGCTTCACGCGCTTGCTGCCCCAGTTGCACCATATACTGTTTAATATCGAATTTTGCGTCCATCATGGTTTACCTTAACTTGCCAGGGCCGGTCGACCGGCCACATCTAATGCTAATTCTAACAATTCATTCCAAACTCTGCCCGTACCCTGTCCCTTTACTAGCCGATCTAATTGGCTACAGCGTTGTATCCAGCTACTATAGTCTTGCCCAGTCATTCGCTTTAATGCCTTTTGAACCAATGGCTTACGCTTATCCCAAACCCTTTGGGCTTGCATTACTTGGGCTAGTTGGGCGCCAGCTCGCAATGCTTGATTCATTTGCACTAAGGCACGAATTTCTCGCGCCAAAGCCCATAATACTAAGACAGGTTCGATGCCCTCGGCCCGTAAACCGAACAATAACCGTGTTACCCGCTGCGCATCGCCCAACAATGTGGCATCGGCAAAACTAAATACATCATACCGCGCACTATCGGTCACCGCAGCCTGGACTTGGTCCATACTCAGCTCCACAGCACCGTGTAGCAGGTACAGCTTTTCTAGCTCTTGATCCGCCGCCAGAAGGTTACCTTCAATACGTTCTGCCAATACCTGCAACACTTCTGGCTTAGCCTGCATACCCCGTTGGCTCAAACGCTGCTGGATCCATTGTGGTAAACGAGATAGTTCTATGGGCCATACCTGCACTAACACACCGGCAGCCTCAACCGCCTTTAACCACTTTGCTTTTAATTGGGCCGCTTCTAGCTTACCGGCACTAATCAATAACACACAATCATCCGGCGGCTGCGCCACATACGACTGCAATACTTTTGCCCCTTCGGTGCCCGGTTTCGCACTGGGTAATCGTAATTCAACACATTTTTTCTCAGCGAATAATGACATGGCACTGCCCAGTGCCAATAACTGCTGCCAATCAAAGCCTCGTTCCACATGGTACACATGCCGTTCTGAAAAACCTTGTTGCGCCGCTGCTTCGCGAATCATGCGACTCGCTTCATCTAACTGAAAAGGCTCATCACCGCTGACAAAATAAACCGGTGCCAGCGTTTTACTAAGCTGAGTGGATAATTGTTGGAATGGAATTTTCACGCCACGCCTTATGGTTCCGATGCTGGGGTTGGTGCTTGAGGTTCGGAGCGGGTTAATTTTAATTGTGATTCGACGCGACGCATCATTTGGCGAACCGAAAACTGCACCATCTCTCGTCGAATTTGTTCTTCTTCGGCATCCGTTGCCAGTACGTTTTCTGGATCAAAACGATAATCACGAGTTAACTCAATATCCTGGCTCACTACCATGATCTCAGCATCACGTTTAGTAATTTGAAAGGTAAACTGGTATTTCAGTTCATACTCCGCAGCCCGGCCCTGGGCATCCACTGTTAGTACGCGCCGCTTAAACCCTTCGTTGCTAATAGTAATAATCGAGGTAGCGGCACTTGCGGTTGAAAACACTTGCGAGTCAGAGCGTTGTAAGACTTTTTTTAATTCCTGTGCCAATTGCGCATATTCAGCAATACCGGCGATATGAACTGCCTTTAGTTCCGGTGGCACATTCACACTACCGCGCAAACGAAAACCACAGCCCACCGTTTGTAACACCAAACCGGTGATACATAACAAGATAAAAAGCTGTTTCAGATTACTTAACAACAACATTCACCAACTTTCCAGGCACCACAATCACCTTAACAATCGCTTTGTCTTCCACAAATCGCTTTACATTACTATCGGCCATAGCCATCGCTTCAACTTCATCACGCTTGGCATCAGCGGGTACCTCAATACGCCCACGTAATTTACCATTCACTTGCACCACGACTTGCACTTGATCACGCTGTAATGCTGTCTCATCACATTGAGGCCATGGCTGATCAATCACATCTGTTGCAGCCGGTGTTAATTGTTGCCAAAGTACATGACAAAAGTGTGGCACAATGGGCGACAATAAAAGTACCGAGGTTGATAAGGCTTCATGCAATACCGCGCGCCCTTGCTCAGTATTATCATCAAACTTGCCAACCGCATTCATTAATTCCATGACACTGGCAATAGCCGTGTTAAAGGTAAAACGTCGCCCAATATCATCCGAGACTTTTTTAATGGTTTCATGGGTATGGCGGCGTAACGCTTTTTGTTTATCGGTTAAGCTATTCACATCTAACGATGCAACCGGACCTTGCGCTAGATGCTCATACACAATCCGCCAGATACGACGTAAAAATCGAAACGCTCCCTCCACTGCACTATCAGACCATTCCAAACTTTGTTCTGGTGGAGAAGCAAACATAATAAACAAACGCGCCGTATCTGCACCATACTGTTCGATCAAGGCTTGGGGATCAACCGTATTGCCTTTCGACTTTGACATCTTAACCCCATCTTTTAATACCATCCCTTGGGTTAACAAGTGCTCGAAAGGCTCATCATTACTCAGCAATCCCACGTCGCGCATTAACTTATTAAAGAAGCGGGCATACAACAAATGTAAAATAGCATGCTCAATACCACCAATATATTGATCCACTGGCAACCAATAATCGGCCCGCTCATCTACCATAGCTTGATCATTATCTGCACTGGTGAAACGAGCAAAATACCAAGATGATTCCATAAAGGTATCAAAGGTATCGGTTTCACGTTCAGCCGGTCCGCCACATTTAGGGCAAGTGGTTTTATAAAAGCTCGGCATTTTCTTAATTGGTGAACCGATGCCGTCAAACTTCACATCAGTAGGCAATACCACAGGTAAGTCTTCATCAGGTACCGGCACCGCACCACACTTAGGGCAGTTAATAATCGGTATGGGTGTTCCCCAATAACGTTGCCGAGACACGCCCCAGTCACGTAACCGATACGTTGTTCGCAATTGGCCCTTGTCTTGTTCTGCTAAATAATTAGCAATCGCATCAAACGCCTGTTCTGAGGTAAGGCCATCGAATTGACTGGAATTGACCAACACACCTTTTTCTACATAAGCCGCTTGGCTGAGATCAATTTGTGCTGCCGCATCGGCATCGTGCGCGGTAATGACCTGTTGAATCGGTAAACCATACTTGCGGGCAAATTCCCAATCCCGTTGATCATGGGCTGGTACCGACATCACCGCCCCTTCGCCATAGCCCATTAAGACAAAGTTTGCGATAAAGACGGGTAGCTTATCACCCGTAATAGGATGAATCGCTTTGAAACCAGTATCGATCCCTTTTTTCTCTAAGGTTTCGATGGTTGCCTCAGCAGTACCGACCGCAACACATTCTTGAACAAACT
>CAZPAE010000284.1:0-4651 GCA_964584455.1 uncultured Thioalkalispiraceae bacterium | reverse complement strand
AGTGCCTTAGCTGATGCGGGAGATATCTATCACCGCATTCGTGAATTAGCGATTCAAGCCAATAATGCGCCACAGACCAATGAAACACGCTCTTTTATTGCAGAAGAGGTAGTGCAGTTATTAGAAGAATTAGTGGGGCTCGCCAATAGTACGGATAGTACCGGTGAGTTTTTATTTTCAGGCAACAAGGGTAAGTTTAAACCGTTTACCCGTAATGTAGATGGCAGTTTTGATTATCATGGAGATGATTCTCAACGTCAGATCCAAATTGGACCTAAGCGACAAATCGCGGTGAATGATTCAGGTAGCGATGTATTTCGTGAAATACGCGATGGCAATGGTGAGTTTGCGATTATTGAAAGCCCAAAGAACCGAGGTAGTGGTACGGTTGATCCCGGTTCGGTAAACGGTACTTATGATTTAAAAACCTATGCGATTATTTTCGATCGTAAAGAAAGTGTTGATCCTAACGAACCTGTTACCTACAGTGTTATCGATGCTGATGGTAATGAAGTACTACCACCTGGTCAGGTATACAAAGAAGGAAGTACCATCGAGTTTAATAGCGTGAGCACCTTTATTAAGGGCGAACCTGAGCCAGGTGATTTCTTTGTAGTGCGTCCCAGTTTTAATCAAGATATTTTTACCACGATTAATACATTCATTGATGAATTGCGTGAAGGTCGCGGTACTGAAGCTGATATTGCTGAGCTAAACAATGTGGTGAGTCGTACCATTGTGGCTTTAGATCTTGCCCTGGGTAAGGCGTTAGAGATTCGAGCTAATGTGGGTGCGCGTTTAAGTGCCTTAGATAACCAAAGCAATATCAACGATTCACTTAAAATTCAGGTGCGAGAGATTCTATCCGAAGTAGAAGACCTGGATTACAGCAAAGCGGTTAGTGAATTAAATTTAAAATTGACTGGCTTGCAAGCGTCGCAAAAAGCCTTTACCCGGGTACAAGATATTTCTTTATTTGACTTCCTCTAGTCAAATTATTCCAAAACCATTCTTATTTATGTAAAGCCATATTTCGGGTATGTACTTCACCTGATCAGGATCCTTAGTGGGGACACGGTCTTTTTGTGACATGGGCGACGAAAATTACCGCCACCGTTACGATCTCTTAAATAAAAATATTTGAAATCAATGGGTTAAAAGCGGTTGGGGCGGAAAAAAATTTCCGCTCACGGGTAAAGTAACCCTGATCCAGGACGCTAGTGATATCGGGAGCGGTGATTACGCCTGGGTTTTGGCGTATATCCGCTAAAGATGGTTTCCCAGGTCTGGTGACAGGTTTTGGGATAAAGATCTCAAGAGGAGCAAAAGCGTCATGCCTCAGGTCATTAACACTAATATCATGTCGCTCAACTCGCAACGTAACCTGAATACTTCGCAAGAAGCATTAAGGGTATCATTGCAACGATTGTCTTCTGGTTTACGTATTAACAGTGCCAAAGACGATGCTGCAGGTCTTGCGATTTCCGAGCGATTCACTTCTCAAATCCGTGGTTTGAACCAGGCCGTCCGAAATGCCAACGATGGTATTTCTTTGGCGCAAACAGCGGAAGGTGCGTTAGCCGAGTCAGGTAACATCCTACAGCGGGTACGTGAGCTGGCGGTACAATCTGCTAATGCGACAAACTCAGCATCAGACCGACAAGCCCTCCAGGCTGAAGTAGGTCAGTTAGTGCAAGAACTTGACCGTATTGCACAGAATACTGAGTTTAACGGTCAGAAATTATTGGATGGTACATTTGGTACTGCGGTATTCCAAGTGGGTGCCAACGCGAACCAAACCATTCAAACTACCACTAATAACTTCCGTACCAATCAATTTGGTAATCACCGTATTGAAGGTCTTGCAACTTCATCGGCGGGAACCAGTCGTTATGCGCAAGGTGATTCGGTCACGATTGCGGGTAACTTAGGCACACGGACCATTAGCGTTGATCCAGCTTCAAGTGCTAAAGAGGTTGCGGAAAAAGTAGATGCGAAGAGTAATGAAACAGGCGTTGGTGCATTTGCCCGCACAGAGGTTGGTTTAAGTTTCTCGGCTGCGGGTGCTTATACCATCGAAGTGATGTCAAACAATGAAGACTTTGAATCTGTTTCATTTACCCTTGCAGGTATAGAAGGTAACAACGGTTTATCGGCAGCGGTGACAGCCTTAAATGATGTGGCGTCTAAAACCGGTGTAACTGCACGGATTAGCGGTGACGGTACTAACGTTATTCTAACCAACTCTAGTGGTAATAACATTACACTGCGTGACACGGTTAACCCTAACAGCGGTAATGTGATGGTTGGCGGTGATGCACAAAATCCAGGAACCGTTTTATCGGCAAATGCCGCCGCTGACCAAGCAGTGGTTGTGGGTAAAGTGACCTTTGACTCTGATAAGTCATTTGGTGTTTCAGGTATTGCCGGTGTGACTACGGCTAATGCGCAGGAAGCATCGGAGTTGAACTCTGTACAGGCAACGGATATTTCTACTGTTGAAGGTGCCAACATCGCCATGGCGATTGTGGATTCGGCCCTGAATACAGTGAATGCTCAGCGTGCGAAGTTCGGTGCGATACAAAGCCGGTTTGGCTCAACCATTGCTAACTTGTCTACCAATGTTGAGAACTTAACGGCTGCACGTTCACGGATTCGTGATGCGGACTTTGCTCAAGAGACGGCAGAACTTACGCGTGCTCAAATCCTGCAACAAGCTGGTGTTGCCATGCTTGCTCAGGCTAATGTGTCGCCACAGAACGTCTTGTCATTGCTGCAGTAACGTAGGAAAGGAGCGTAGAAATAATGAAACGCTCCCATTACCGAGAGAGGTGAAGTTATGGCAAATGAATCCATAGCGACAGTAACCTCGCTGGTAAACGCGAGTGGTGGCAGCAGTGAGGTAAGTGTCACTCGAATTAGGGATGTCGAGGTGGCTGCCAAGGAAGAAACGCAGGTACAGGTGGAGCGCAATATGGCGCACGCCAAAGCTGCGGCAGCAGAACAGAGCGAAGCCTCACGACAGGCGATCGAAAGGGTTGTCAGCGAGTTAGAAGCCTATGTGCAGAAAGCGCAACGCAACCTGGACTTTCATGTGGATGACAAGACCGGGCGCGTTGTCGTCAAAGTAGTCGACGCAACGGATGAATCGGTAATACGGCAAATTCCTTCCGAGGAGATGTTAGCACTATCACATCGACTCCAGGATTTTATGGATGAAAATCAAGTAGATATGAAAGGGATGTTCTTGGAAATCAAAGCCTAGGGATGGCACCGGATTTGCAGATTACTGAACAAACTGCCGGCCTCGAATTGGCGAGGTCGGCATTCATTCATCACACAATGCAAATGAGGTAGGCATGGACGGCATAAAGGCAGCAGCTTTAGGTGGTTCTACGCTGGACGTCGATGGCCTAGTAGACCAGTTAATTACTGCCGAAGGTGCGCCTACCCAAAACCGTCTTGATCGACAAGAAGTTGAAATACAAACCAGTATCTCCGCACTAGGTAGTTTCCAAGGTGCATTAGCTGATTTTCAAAGTTCCATCGAATCGTTGCGCCAAGCCGACGATTTTCAAAAAATTTCCGCCACCTCATCAGATGAAGATAAAGTGGGCGTGATAGCCAATAAAGATGCCCAACCGGGTAGTTATAGCATTGATGTTGTTCAATTAGCACAGTCACACCGGCTGACGTCAGCAGCATTTAGCTCTGATTTAGATCCCGTGGGGCTAGGGGGCTTAAGTTTTCAGTTTGGTAATGTTGACCCGCAATCAGGCCAATTTGTTATTAATAACAAAGCGACCGTCAAAAATATCCAAGTTACTGGTGATAATAATTCATTGCGAGGCATTGCCGCAGCGATTAACCGTGAAGATTTCGGTGTACGTGCGTCTATTGTAAATGATGGCAGTGGTTTTCGTTTGGTTTTATCTACTGAGGCCACTGGTGAGGTCAATACCTTACGTGTCATGGTCAATGATCAGGACAATAATGATGGTGACCAAGCTGGGTTATCACGTTTAGCCTATGATCCGGCTAACAACAATGCGATGAATTTAATTGAAACAACCAAACCGCAGGATGCGAAGATTTTACTGGATGGTATCGAGATTAATAGTGCCTCCAACACCATCGATGATGCGTTGGTCGGTATGACGATCGAACTAAAAGAGCTAACAGGCCAAACGCCGGTACAGCTAAAAACAGACCTCGATATCCAAGGGGTCAAAGAGTCGATTAGTAATTTTGTCGAGCTGTATAACGGCCTAGTGGGTACGGTGCAGAGCGTCTCTGGGGTGGATCCAGAAACAGGCGAAGCTGGTCCTTTAGCCGGGGATTCTGCGGTTCGTAGTATTGCCGATCAAATCCGTCGAGTTGTGGGTACCTCATTCAACGGTATTAACGAAGAATATGGTTCATTGGCGAGTATCGGTATTGATACCCAACGCAATGGCACATTAACCATTAATGATAGTGAATTACAGTCCGCTATTGAAAATGACCCTGTACAAATTGCAAAGTTATTTGCTCGTGCTGGTGCCAGTAGTGATCCGCTAATTAATTATCTTGGCGCCGATTCGGATGCACAAATGGGGGTATATCAGGTTCGTGTGGGGCAGTTAGCCACCAAAGGCCAATATATCGCCAT
>CAZPAE010000283.1:0-4655 GCA_964584455.1 uncultured Thioalkalispiraceae bacterium | reverse complement strand
GGAATATATAACAAAGGAATAACATGTTACATTCAATCCAAGCACAACGTATCAGCTTTGGCACTTTATTTAAGTTACTTTTTATTGGTAACCTGATTGCGCCGATTTTACTGCTCATCGTCTTAGCCTTGTTAAGCAGTGTGGGCCTTGAGGTGCTAAAAGTGGAAGGGAAATACTTAACCGGGCTCGATGGGTTGCTGGCGGGTTTAGTGGGGGTTCCAGTATTAGCCATTGTGGCATTTTGCTGGAGTGTGTTTTTTGGTGTGAGTTATTTTATTTCGTTGTGGCTCTATTCACGCTGGCGTCCGATTAAACTTTCTTACACACCGACTCATCAACATACACGGTTATCTTAATCATGACTCAACAACAACGTCCTAGCTGGGTCACCGGTGTTGCCATTACAGCGATTATTTTTAGTTGCTTTGGTTTGATCAACGGTGCGCAAGAAATTGTCATGCCACAAATGCTGGACGCTCAAAAGGAGATGATGCAAACGGTGATTGATGGCTTTACCGAAGAGCTGGAATCACAAAATATTGAAAACAACCCTGAAGCGCGCGAAGCGCAGGAATTTATCCAAAGTATGTTTGGCATGCTTAATAACATCTTTGACTTACCCCAGTGGTATCAGTCTTGGTTAGTGATGTCAGGGATATTAAGTTTATTGATCAATGGCTTTTATTTGTTTGCAGCTATTTGGTTATTGCAACTGCGACCACCTTCTGTGGCGCTTATGTATGTCGCTTTACCGTTGAGTATTATTTTAGGCATTGTGAAATTGGTAATGGCGCATCGTGCACTAAGTGGCATTGCTTTTTTAATGATGTCTGGCAGTATTATTGCTATTGTGATTGAGCTAGTATTATTGATTGTATTATTAGCTGCCAATAAAGCAGCATTTAAAACTGCATAGATTATTCTTAACCTTATGAATCAACCAGTAGAGTATGTGGGATTTTGGTTGCGCGTAGCCGCTGCGTTTATTGATACCGCTGCGGTATCCACGGTTATCTTACCGATATTGTTAATTATTTTTTCTGATTCATTACCCATAGAAAACCACATGAGTTTGTTGATCATGCAAACCATCGTGGTTTATGTGCTGCCGTTTATCGCGATCATTTTATTTTGGATATACCGTTCGGCAACCCCAGGTAAGATGGTAATCGGTGCCATTATTGTGGATGCCCATACCCTACAAGCCCCCAGTAAGTCGCAGCTCATTATTCGTTATATCGGGTATTACCTCTCCAGCCTGCCATTGTTTCTCGGTTTGATGTGGGTTGGCTGGGATAAACGCAAACAAGGCTTTCACGATAAGTTGGCCCGCACCGTGGTGATTCGTAAACCCAGTTAATCTTTTAGGCGAATTTGGCCGCAGATGTGCCTTAGCCAGACAAAATATCGCTGGCGAAATGGGTTATATATCTCTAGACTATTCAAACGTTTAGCGAGATTTTTTGATGCGTTGATTCAGCATGTTACCGATCAAGCAATTATTCCGATTTACCTATATTAGCTGGGTGTTGGTTCGCCATGGTCTTGATCAACTGATTTTGGGTAGCCCGCTGTTTCGTCCGATCCGCTGGCTACGTTACACCTTGCCATGGACTTGGCTACCCCGAAAAGATGTACCTCGCGGTGTCCGCATTCGCCGTGCCCTAGAAGAACTTGGGCCTATTTTTGTGAAGTTCGGCCAGATTATTTCTACTCGGCGCGATTTATTACCCGACGATATTGCTACAGAGCTGGCTAAGCTACAGGACCAAGTACCACCGTTTCCTGATGAAAAAGCCAAGCAACTCATTGAGCAGGCCTTCGGTAAACCCATTAGCGAAATCTTTGCCCAGTTTGAAGCCACACCTTTTGCCTCGGCCTCCATTGCCCAAGTTCATGGGGCCACATTGCATGATGGTACTGAAGTGGTAGTGAAAGTACTGCGGCCGGATATTTTGCCGGTGATTCAGCGGGATATCAGTTTACTCTATATTATTGCCAGTAATGTTGAGCGCCACTGGCGCCCAGGTAAACGGCTGCGACCCACGGAAATCATTGCCGAGTTTGAGAAAAATATTCTCGATGAATTAGATCTGTTACGCGAAGCGGCCAATGCCTCACAGCTGCGACGCAATTTTAAAGACTCCGATTTAATTTATGTGCCCGAAGTGTATTGGGAGTACTCGCGTGAAAACGTGATGGTCATGGAACGGATTCATGGCATTCCTATCAGCCATATTGATGAGTTACGTGCAGCTAATATCGACCTGAAGGCACTTAGTGAAAATGGTGTGGAAATCTTCTTTACCCAAGTGTTTCGCGATAGCTTTTTCCATGCCGACATGCATCCGGGTAATATTTTTGTCTCCAAACAGGGTAAGTACCTGGCCGTGGACTTCGGCATTATGGGTACACTCAATGCTTCAGACCAACGCTATCTGGCTGAGAACTTTTTAGCCTTCTTTAACCGTGACTATAACCGCGTAGCACAACTGCATATTGATTCTGGCTGGGTCGCTAAAGACACTCGGGTGGATGAGTTTGAAGCTGCGATTCGCACAGTGTGTGAACCCATTTTTGACAAGCCATTAAAAGAGATCTCATTTGGGCAATTGTTACTGCGTTTGTTCCAGGTCGCGCGTCGTTTCAATATGGAAGTCCAGCCACAATTGGTGCTGTTGCAAAAAACCTTGTTAAATATCGAGGGGTTAGGTCGTCAGCTGTATCCTGATTTGGATTTATGGAAAACCGCCAAGCCTTTCCTTGAGCGCTGGATGGCAGAGCAAATCGGTCCACGCGCGTTACTCAAACACCTGCGCAAAAATGTACCATTGTGGGCCGAACGTTTACCTAATTTACCCAACTTAATGTATGAGGTATTTGAACAAATTAAAAAGGGTAAATTACAAGTCGTATTGGACGATGAACAAATAGAACAGATCCAACAGGATATCCATCGTGCAAATAAACGTCATTATTTTGCCATCAGTGGCGCCGGCTTCGTTGTGACGGCAGCCGTAGTCGGACTCAGCGAACACGTTACGCCTTTATTGGGCCCCCTGCCGCTTTTTTCTTGGCTATTGGGTGGTATCGGTGTGGCTCTGTTGGCCATGGGTTGGCCAAGGAGATCTTAATTGATGCGTCTTATTATTAAGCTGGTATTTTGTTTAGCGCTTGCAACATTAGCCAGCTGTGCCGATATCCAAATTCATACTTCCTCAAAGCATCATGTGATTGCCCTACAGCCCGGTGACTTAAAACGACATGGCCTGGCTTTTCTCACACCCACCACGCCCACCGGCCATGAAGAAGATAAACAAGCTTTAGCGTTTGGCTTTAGTGATATGCTAAGTAAACAGCGTAAAGATATTAACTTGTTATCACTGCCAGAAGTGTTAAGCCATGTAAACCAGGCGAACCTATCCAATGATTATCGTAGAATGTATGACGAATATCGGGTTACCGGTATTTTAAATAAAACCATCCTCAATAAAATCAGCCATGTTTCCGAAACTCGTTATTTAGCCCTGCTAAACTTGGGCAAGTTTGATCAAGGCTCCAATAGTCGGTTTGGCTTACTCGGTTGGCGATTGATTGATACCAAGTATTCAAGCATGCGTTTGTTCTTACAAATTTGGGATGGCCATGAAGGCACTGTCGCATGGGAAGGTTTGGTAGAATTAAATTACTCGGATGAATCGTTTAGTGAACAGCCCATTTCGTTTCGCCAAGTAGTGGAAGAATCGGCCAAGCTGCTGATTGATAAACTACCTTAACTGGTAAGTAAGCGATGGTAAAGCTCCATTACCACTACTAATATCGCTAAGCTAATAAACCAAAAAATAATCGATAATACCGTAGACTGTCGTGCTTTTTGTTTTTCAAACCAGGTACGAGGCTTCACACCTTTAAATACCAGCACTAACTTGGCCGCTAAGTTAACACAAACAATATTTACTGATAATAATAGTGCCGCACCCAAGGCCTGCTTATAGTGACCACCGGCTAACATTAAACCCACCGTAGTAGTCGGTGGTAATAAGGCCACAGCCACCATCACCCCCACTAAGGTGCTAGATAAACCCGTAGTCAGCGATAAAATCCCAGCGGCACCGGATACCAATGCTAGTACAATACCATCGATCCCCACATCAGTACGCGCAATAATCTCGGCACTTTGTAAACTGGCTGGCCATACCAAGCCAATGCCATAGGCTAATAATAGTGCGGTACCTAAACCCACGAAGTTGGTTTTCAGTGAGCTAACAATGAGCTGTTTATCACCCAGGGCACTACCAAATGCCAAACCAATATTAGGCCCTAACAAAGGTGCAATGACCATGGCGCCAATCACCACCGCCACGTTATCTTCTAATAAACCGATGGTGGCAACAATAGTGGAGAAAATTGTTAATAGAATAAAATTTTGATTAACGCAGGCACCGGCTTCAATATCATGATAAAGCTCTTCGCGAGTGCGCCCGCCAGAGTATTTCTTTTCTTTGTTGGTATCAGAAACGGGTCGTGGCAAGGTGCCTTCGATAGGTTTGATCAAAATACGCCACCCTTCGGATGCGGATAGCGCTGTCTGAATGGCATCAATCACGGTTTGTTGTTTTTCAGCCCGAACAACCAAACGCATACTACAACGGGTT
>CAZPAE010000282.1:0-4686 GCA_964584455.1 uncultured Thioalkalispiraceae bacterium | reverse complement strand
GTCACTCTTTTAATCTTATAATTTTCTGCATCAATAATTTTTTCATAATAACTATAATCACTTGCAATGGATATAAAATGCGAATCAAAATTTGTAAACGCAATCTCTAATGATATCTCTTCAGAGAAAAAATCATTTTCTATTAACTCACCACCTAATAGCTTAGCGATGACCTTTTGTCTTTCTGTTACATCCGAACAAGATATGGCTATTGCAGTATTCTGAATAAGAAATATACTAACAGAAAATGATAGGAGAAAAATCTGTTTATAGTTTAATGTTGCCTTACTCAAGTTCATTCTACACCTACATGCACAATAGGAAACGAGTGTATGCCAAAAAACACCGCCTTAGTTAATCGCTCATTTGCTTTTAGTGTTTCATCCAAGTTATGTGCATTAACCTGAGTACCATCGGCAAATGTAGCAACAACCGCTTCATTTTTTAAGAAACGTCGCCCTGATGACTCATTTTCAAAAGTGATAAACGCCCATCGCTCACCCATATCGTTACTTAAGTAGGAAGCCTGTATAATATGAAAGTCATTGGCTACGGGCTTTAGTTCTCGTTCATGCTGAAAATGAATTGACGATATGGGAACCTGGGGTTGATCAAAATGTAATGCTTTATTTGTTGGGTGTAGCTCTTCGGCATAGGTCATCGTTGCACCCAGTGATACCACCGCCCAAACCCCTAAGCGAAATAAATCATGCAGCTTCATTAGCTCTACTCCATTTGACTTATACAATCATGTACCACAACCTTTTGAGATGACAGTTTTATTTACATAGTATTAATAAAAAAGACATTTTGGTTCTCTACTGCCGCCTGTCGATATTTAAAGGCCTGTTGATAATCTTGGTCCATCAATAAGGCTAAAAAGTTCTCCCTTTTTGGGTACTGACCGATGGCAATAATATCCCAACTCTCCAAATCCTGACCAATAAAGCTTCCCTCAACTGTACCTCTTAACAGAAAGTGACCACCCACTTCATCTACTTTCGGCACACTGGTCTGCGCATATTTCATAAAAGCTTCTTCGCCCGTCATGGCCTCATCAATAATAGCAGTGCCCGCTTGTGCTCTAAGCTTAAAAAAGTTTAACACCGTTAATGGTTGAGATACGTCACCATTTAGGAGTTGTTGCCACTGCTGAGTGGTAGGATAGTTAGCGCCTTGTCCATAGGATGAAATAAGATCGTCAATTGAATACTGCATATTAACTCCAATAGTTGTCATTACAATAAGTTAGCTATAAGAAATAACTTATTTCATCTTAATGGGTTCGCAATCACTAGAATCCAGCCCACAGATGAATAACAACCAAAAAAATATACTATGGCATTTTAAGTGGTTTTTGTATTAAGACTCTGCTTTTGCTCTATTAATCCATTCTTTATGCATTGAGTTGTATTGTTTGCCTAAAACTTTTGCCTTTTGAACCACATCACTTAGTAATGCTTTACTTTCGGTATTTCTGCCCTGAGATTTTAATAGAATTGCATAACGTACGGTTGCTTCTGGTCCAGGATAATAGCCACTCAATACTTCATATTCTTTTAAAGCAAGTTCTATTTCATTTGCTTTCTCTAGGCTCTTCGCATAAAGCAAATGCGCATCGACATTTTTATAATCAGAATTATTCTCAATCAACTTATCAAGCGTGTGTCTTACAGCAATAAAATTGCCTAACCCATATTCTGCTTGCGCAAGTCCATACATCAAATGCGGCTCGTGCTCATGTATTCCTGTCAAACACTTTTCATATAGTTGTTTTGCCTCATCATATATCCCTTTATTAAGACATTCTTGAGCAAGATTCGCTGTGTTCTCTACAGTATCAGTAATAATGTAGTTTGTTGTTGCATTTTGAATATCTTTATTTGGATTTAATAGTTGGCTGATATTCTTTTTGGCACGCCTGCCTGTACGACTTCCCAGTAATTCAGGAAGCAATTCCACAATGATATAGGCTATTGATCCAGCCAAAGGAAGTAGAACGACAACCCATATCCAAGTGGTATTACGCCCTGTTTTAACAATATGAACTACTAACGCAATTTGAATAATTAACGATAAAATGAAAATCGGCATGTCTTACCCCCATTAGCTTAACATTTCCCCTTTTAACCTATTTTTATAGTTCGCTCTTTCGCTGTTTAAATAGATAAAATTTAATAATCTGCGTAGGATTTTTCTTCTACTAAGTTAGAACCCAGCTTTTCATTGATCAGTCGCTTAATACGTGCACGTTCATCATTAGAAAAATACACTTTACGTGCTAGCTCAATAAAACCCTGATCAAAGGTTTTATTACGTTCTTTATCACGAATATCATCTTCAATTTCCCAAAGACGTTCGTTAATCGCTTTTAACTGTTGCAGTTCACTCTCTAAATCGACGTTTGATTTAGGATGTTGTTTCCAGGTATCTCTTAATACATTCAGCTCGGCATTAATATTAACCAGCTTGTCTTGATCTTGAATACGCTCGCTTTTAATTTCTAATATGGTTAATTTATCAAGATACTCGCCAAAAGAAACGTCTACTTTTAATGACATACTACTACCTTCGTTAATGTTCCATGTATTGATTTTTTAATTTCACATAATGTTGTGCTGAATACTGAATACGCTCTCGTTCTTCATCAGTTAAGGCGCGTACTGGCTTAGCTGGCCGCCCTACATATAATTGCCCCCCAGTTAATTGCTTACCTTGTGTGACCAAACTACCGGCAGCAATAATGGTATCGTCAGCGACGACCACTTGGTCCATGATGATACTACCCATACCAATCAAACACCGATTACCAATATGGCAAGCATGCAATATGACTTGATGACCTATCGTCACATCATCACCCACTTGTGTTGCCGCACCACCGGGTTGGTAATAACTATCGTGACTGACATGGATAGTACTATTGTCTTGGATATTACTACGCTGACCAATTCGAATAATGTTCACATCACCGCGAATCACCGTATTCGGCCACACTGAGCTATCTTCACCAATCTGTACATCACCTATCACCACCGCCTGCTCATCAATATAAGCAGTTTGTTTGATCACAGGCATAATGCCATTAAAAGGTCGAATGCTCATTAATAACGGGTATTTCCTTAACGCATAGTCACAAGCTCTTCGGAACTAGTGGGATGTATGGCAACGGTGTTATCAAAATCACGTTTACAGGCGCCCATTTTAATGGCTACAGCAAACCCCTGTAACATTTCATCGGCACCCATACCAATGATATGGCAACCAACAATTTTTTCATCGGCACCCACACAGACTAACTTCATAGCTGTTTGTTGCTGTTTACCCGCTATCGCATGATACATCGCGGTAAAACTAGTGGTATACACTTTGACCGCATCGCCATGTTGTTCTCGTGCAGCTTGCTCAGTTAAACCAACCGTACCGATGGGGGGATGAGAAAACATAACAGTAGGAATATTCTCGTACTCTAACTTGCGCTCAGCTTGTTTATTGAATAAACGATCTGATAAACGCCGACCTGCCGCAATTGCCACCGGTGTTAATGGTGCCTTACCATTGACATCACCTAATGCATAGATATTTTCAACATTGGTATTTTCATACTCATCAGAAGGAATATAACCGCGCTTATCCATTTTGACGCCAGCAGCAGCTAAGTTTAAATCACCAGTGTTGGGTGCACGCCCAATCGCCCAAACTAAACAATCCAGATCGGTTAAGGTAACACCGCGATCGCATATCACATGTAATTTACCTTCTAATTGTTTTTCAATACGCTCCACATTCACGCGGGTTAGTAAATTAACACCGTGATTACTCATTTCTTCCATTAAGGTGTCACGTAGCATATTATCGAAACTACCGAGAAAATGATCACGTCGTAATAACATGCTCACATCACTACCCAAACTATTCAGCACACCTGCTAACTCCACGGCAATGTAACCGGCACCGACTACAGCAACGCGTTTGGGTAATGTCTTAAGTTGAAAAAAACCATCTGAGGTAATGCCGTGTTCCGCACCTGGCACATCAGGCACAATAGGATAACCACCAGGCGTAATTACAATATGGTCAGCAGTGTACTGTTGTTCACAGACTTGAATGGTTTTGTTATCAATAAAACTGCCAAAGCCTTGGATATGATCGATCTGACTATCCTTAAGATAATTCACATACCAATCATTGATACCTTTTATGTATTTTTCTCTGGCAGCAACTAAACGAGACCAATCAAATTGCTTGAGTGTGACATCAAAACCATAGGCCGGCATATCATGTAATGCATCGGCTAAATGAGCGCCGAACCACATTACTTTTTTCGGTACACAACCTACGTTGACACAGGTGCCGCCAAGCTTATCCACTTCAATCACTGCGGTTTTCGCCCCGTATTCTGCGGCCCGTTCCGCCGCAGACAAACCGCCGCTACCTGCGCCAATGGCTATTAGATCATAATGCATTACTGATTGTACTCCATAAAAATCTTAATTAAATCAATCACTCATGTATTCGAGTAAAGCAAATCGCCGATCAGGACGAAATATATAGTTATACCCTAACAAGTTACAAGGAAAATACCAATGCATTGGTTATTGCGTAAGCTTCAACTGTGGTTTAACTATCGTGCCAGACTCATAGTACTTAATATTGTGGCACTGATTCCTTTGTTTTTTATTCACT
>CAZPAE010000281.1:2526-4689 GCA_964584455.1 uncultured Thioalkalispiraceae bacterium | reverse complement strand
AATCAGTTTGATTCAGTAGCGTTTGTTGCTCATTACTCTTCCCTATTACAACATATCTCATTGATTTTATTAAATAAAAATTCATCTACAAAATAAACAAAATTATATTGACCAATCGGTATAAACAACCTAGTATTATCTATACCAACCGGTACAGATAAGCCCTAACAACAACGTCACGTTGTTTATTTTTCGTCTTTATTTATACCAGTCGGTTTAAACACTACAGGTCTACTTTTAGGAGAATCACCATGAGCACTTTCGCAACACACACCATCGAATCTGCCCCTGAAGCATCGAAACCGCTCTTGCAGGATGCCAAAACAGCTTATCGCTTTGTCCCTAACCTACTAGCCACCATGGCAGAAGCACCTGCCTTGTTAGAAGGCTATATGGCACTTGCAGATATTTTTGATAAAACCAAGCTTTCCGAAACAGAACGCCAAATTATTTTGATGACCAACAACCGATTAAACGGTTGCGCCTATTGTATGGCGGCGCACACTTCAATTTCACAAATGGCTGGTGTGAAAGCCGAAGTGATTGAAGCCCTACGTAACAACACCCCTATTTCAGATCCAAAGCTCGAGGCATTGCGAACCTTTTCAGCGGTGATAAATGAAAGTCGAGGTTGGCCCACTGAGGAACAAATCAACGCATTTCTTGCTGCAGGCTATACGCAACAAAACCTCCTGGAAGTGATTCTAGGTACAAGCCTCAAAGTGATGTCGAACTACACCAACCACATTGCAGAAACCCCTGTAGACAAAGCCTTTGCCAGCAATGCTTGGACTCCAAAAAGTGAACAAGCTGCTTGTGGCTAAACAAATCAAACTCAACAACCTATCAAGGTGACTTAACATGACTATTAACGTAAATAACATTATCGCATTCGTTACTGGTGCAAATCGTGGCGTTGGACGCGCTATCACAGAAGGTTTATTAGAAGCCGGTGCGAATAAAGTGTATACCGCTGTTCGAAATCTTGCTTCCGTTAACGAGTTACAAGAAAAATACGGGAACCGCATTGTACCGATTGAAGTAGCAAAGGTTTATAGCCCCTACGCTAAAGATGTGTTGCAAATAGCTCAGTAATTTACCGATAAACCTGACATGCTGAATCTGATTGGATTCAGCATGTCAAAACCCTATATCAAAACCGATACCGCAATTGCACACTTGCCTCAAAAGTTAGATCAGTTCCTTCATTGGCAATCAGTGGACTGTCTGATGCGTCACTCAAGTAGTATTCGGTATCGACAATACCCAGCAAGCTGACATTATCAGAAATATAATACTCGCCCGCCATGTTCCAAGTGAGTGATTTAAGTCCACTACTTGGCTGATAGCTTGTATAGCCAGTGCGCGCAGACTCTTGAGCAGTAATACCAAACTCGGTGCGCATGTATTCACTGTTGGCACCGCTTATATCAAGCGTGGTACTAGCACGCCAACGTTTATTGACCGAAAGCCAATCATAGCCTGCCCCCACAAACCAGACTAACCCCTTGTTCGCATCTCCGGTTAGATCTGGTTGTAATACACCAAATAAGGTGGCATTACCAAAACGTCTGGCCAGCATAAATTGACCTTCAATGGTTGAATCAATGGTATCCAACCCGGTCAGTGTTGAATCATCCTCGTCGTTGCGCCCTTCTTCATATTCCAAAAAGGCAAGAAATTGCGTTTCAGGGGATAGAGAAAAAACAGCCCCCACTTCACCCAAGCCAATAAAGTATCGGTGCCCACTTTCGGCTCGGTATAATGCCCGCGCGCCAATCTCAGCCTCAGAAGTGTATTTGTCGGAGCCTGCATAAGTTGGCTCATAGCCAAGCCCTGCCCCGACATCAAAATGCCAACCAGGCTCAAAATCGAATCCATACCAAGGGCCAGCCGGGTTGAGTGCTAATGGATCATCCGCTTTAATGGTTGTGGCGAAACACAAAAAAGGTATTAAAGGGATTGCTCTTAACGGTTTCAAGCATGCTTGCATCATAATTCATTCTCTTCAATCATTGATTTCGTTGGCTTGAAGCCTAATGAAGCCGCATTAATAAACCATCGGGCAGTCGCCCCATGAGTGCTTTTATCACCTTAAAGCAGCCGAATATTTGGATATCGAACATTTGTCCTATGTCGTCTTTGCACGACTATTCGTAGAAT